>CAIJED010000361.1 GCA_903819595.1 uncultured Methanomicrobiales archaeon
GGTGGCGCTTGAAGGCGCGCTCAAGATGAAGGAGATCTCCTATATCCATGCCGAAGGGTATGCAGCCGGCGAGATCAAGCATGGGCCGTTTGCGTTGTTATCACCAGAGACCCCGGTGGTCGCGATATGCATGCCCGGTGCTACCTATGGAGTGATGGTATCCAATATTAAAGAGATGAAGGCGAGAGGGACACCGGTCGTCGTGATCGGGGGTTCCGGTAATGATGAACTTGCAGATATTGCCGACGTCTACATCGGGCTTCCTACCAGTGGCCTGATGGAGGCGTTGCTGATGACGACGGTGGTGCTGCAACTCTTAGCCTACCGGACGGCCGATTCACTGGGAAGAGATATCGATAAGCCACGAAACCTTGCAAAGAGTGTAACGGTGGAATAATACCGGTCGTCGGTAACCAGATTTTTCCTATCCCTTGTTTTGTCTGGCCAGGTCGGAGTGGAAATTTTGGCAATTCCCTTCATTACCCCGTATTATTATAGCCATCCAGACCCATATTCTACCACGGATGCATTATATTGTCACGGGAGGGGCGGGGTTTATCGGGTCGCATATTACCCGCACCCTCGTTGAATCGGACCATGACGTTACGGTTATTGATGATTTTTCCTCGGGAAAACGCAAAAATATCCAAAAAGTTTTGTCTTCCGGCAAGGTAACCCTGGCAGAAGGCAGCATCACTGATGTTGATCTCCTGGAACGATCTTTTGACGGGGCGGATGGTGTGTTCCATGAGGCCGCAATCGTCTCAGTCCCCTGGTCTGTTGCACACCCGGTGGAAACAGCCGAAGTCAATGTGCTTGGTACTTTACAGGTCCTTGCAGCGGCGCGTGATGCCGGGGTGAAGAAGGTGGTCCTTGCATCGAGTTCTGCTGTTTATGGAGATAATCCGGAACTACCAAAACGCGAGGAGATGCTCGCCGAACCGATGTCTCCCTATGCACTGTCAAAATTGACAGGAGAATACCTGGGAGCAGTCTTTTCCAGGTCATATGGCCTGGACTTTGTTGCCCTGCGGTATTTCAATGTCTACGGCCCCGGCCAAGACCCGGCCTCCGCCTACGCAGCCGTGATTCCCAAATTCATTACACGGATATCTGACCATGAGGTACCCCTGATTTATGGTGACGGGTCACAGACCCGGGATTTCATCTATATCGCAGATGTGGTGAAGGCCAACCTCTGTGCGATGGAGAGATCGGTCAATGGAGTATTCAATATCGCGAGTGGAGAGCGGACCAGCGTGAAGGAACTCTCAACGTTAATTCCCGATGCAATGAATGTGAACGTCCGGGCCAGGTACGAACAGCCGAGAGCAGGGGACATTCTTCACTCCTACGCGGATATTACCAGGATGAAACAGGAATTATGTACCCCTGATTTTTCGTTACCCAAAGGTCTGTCCGAGACAATTGCATGGTACAGAAATAACACCGGGGCAGTCGGCGGGGGAACGAAACTTACTGGGGATTACACATGATGACGTTGTGTCCATATGTAGTTAAAAGTGGGAAAACAACTGTTCATCCGTGAGACCTAACAGCGATGGCTCTTTTTTACTTCATGCATACCCTGATGACTGTGCCTCTCATGATAAAAACCCATGGTGCGGCGCATCAGGAAAACAGAATGAAAATCGTGAAGTTTTCAGGCTAAACCACCCGCATGTGTTCATTCATGATACCTTCCAGGAAAACACGTTAGACCAAGTCCCTCTAAACCTGCTCTCGTAAAAAAGTCTCAACTTCTCCAATGAATTCAGAAAAATCACCCAGCTGTTCGTCCAGAAGTGAGAATACCAGGCGGTAATCAATCTTCCCATACCGGTGCACTACAATATTCCGAAATCCCCGCATATGTCAAATCTTTCCTGATAGTTTATGGGTGATGACTCCTGCACCGGTAAGATGGTCAAGGATATCGTCATCCTCACCAGGTACCCCTAGTGAGAGATCGGTGTTCAGTATTGCGCAGATGTCAAACATATCTTCAATCGCGAACTCCATCCTTTTCTAGATCCCGTCTTTAATAATTCCGAGTGGTAAAAACTCCTCCAGCGTATCAGGGAGATTTTCCCTGACGAGGCCAACTCATTCCCTGATCTCCACTATCTTAATCCGGATAGTATCCTCTCTCAATTGTGGCCGATTCATGAGATCAATGCCTGGCCCGTATAATCATACAGCCTGTGTTTGAATGAATCAAATTCGTTAATTGTCCTGACTGCTGTTTCGTACACAAACGATAAGTCGTTGTAAAAGAGTACTACCCCTTTCAGGACTTTAATTCTTACATACAACGGCAGTTGCTGGAAGATCTGTATATCAAACCTGTCATCCCCAAGACGAGAAAGGGCTTCGAACCGAAACCGGGATGCATCTTCAGGTGTCCCTTCAAAATAAATGCATATATCAAGGTCTGAGTCCGGAGATGCCTGCCCTCATGACGCGGACCCATAAAAGATGATGAACTGTATATTTTCAAATCCCTTGATAGGAGTCATGTCCTCCAAATTCCACAGTTCGGGTAGCCCCTCATGTTCCTGCGTCCAGTTTGGTCTTTGAGTTTACCATGCACATTGCATTCTAAGGGAAAGATATTATTCAATTCTTTTTAATTGTTCCCCTGTATACGGGGATATTTTCAATTATCTGGTCAACGGGGGGAACCTGGGCTTTCCATATGCATCAATCACGTTTTTCATCGCCGGGATACAGGAGTATTCAGAAATTGACCGTATTTTTTAACTCGCTGATATACGTCTTTATTCATCAAATATCCTGCATTCCACGGTTCAATCAATGTGGTAACGTCAAAAATTAATACCTGCATTCAGAAACATAAAACAAACGACGAACAGGGGTTATTTCATCAGATTCCGGGCCCATTCTGGAGATATTTTGGAATATACGATATGCAATGAGCCTTTATCAAATGACGCATAATCCAACCGATACTGCGGCTCAAGGAGGGGCCTGAAAAATCCGGGGTGCTATAGTATCAAATACTTTGAAATACCGGCTAATTTTGCGGATAAATGTCCCGGATATTGCCCCGATTCCACAATACAACTTGTTGTAGTTCAATTTTAGTGGTGAAAACATAAAGCCCATTCTTATCGATACAATCGTTTTTTTTAGTGGAACCCTACCCTGCCTGATGCTTCAGGTCCACCTGTCCTGCACAAGTGACCGCTTGGATTGGGACCTACCGTATTACATGAGCGGTTCGATCCAACCAGAAGAATGCCTTTTTTTAAACCGAGTATTCCCAGAATGAGATGGAAAATAAAATGCAGAAATACTGAGTACATTGATGATCAATCCCACAGATGGAGGTTTGATATGTTCTAAAACTCATATATGTCTAACAATTCCGGTGACACCCGATGAAGAAGGCATTAATTACTGGTATAACAGGACAGGATGGTTCGTACCTTGTTGAACTGCTATTATCGAAAGGATACGAGGTACATGGCCTGGTCAGAAGGTCCTCCTCGTTTAACACCGGCAGAATCGACCATATCCTACTCGACCCGCATGACCCTGAAGCAAAGATCTTCCTTCACTATGGTGATCTGTCTGATTCTGAACAACTTTCTTCGATCATGTACAATATCAGGCCCATTGAGATCTATCACCTGGGTGCCCAGAGCCATGTCAGGGTCAGTTTCGACACTCCGGAATATACGGGTAATGTTACAGGCCTTGGTACCACCCGGATCCTCGAAGCCGCACGACGTAGCAACAACGAAGTAAAATTTTACCAGGCGTCGAGCAGTGAACTGTACGGTTCTGCAACGCCACCTCAGAACGAAGAGACACATTTCCAGCCAAGGAGTCCGTACGCCTGCGCCAAGTTGTATGCCTACTGGATGACGAAAAATTACCGCGATGGCTACCAGATGTTTGCCTGCAACGGGATCCTGTTCAACCATGAATCCCCACGCAGGGGTGAAACATTCGTGACCCGTAAGATCACCCGGAGCATTGCACGACTCCTGGCGAAAAAGGACAAGTACCTGTACCTTGGGAACCTTGACGCGAAGAGGGACTGGGGATTCGCTCCTGAATACGTGGAATGCATGTGGCTTATGATGCAACAGGACCGTGCTGATGACTATGTTATAGGGACAGGGGAGACCCATTCAGTCCGTGATTTTGTCGATGCCTCCTTTGAATATGCAGGGCTCGATTTCGATACGTACGTAAAGATTGACCAGAAATATTTCCGGCCAACCGAAGTTGATGTGCTGATAGCAGATCCCGGGAAGGCACAGGGGAAACTTGGCTGGAAACCAAAAGTCCGGTTCCATGACCTGGTGAAAATTATGGTCGATGCAGATATCCGTGCATCCGGACTTGAACCACCAGGTGAAGGCGATGAGATACTCGCGAAGATGTTCCCCGGGAAATGGTGGAAGAAGGACTAATGAGAAGTATTTCGTAAAGAATGCTTGATATTATAAAACAACAATATAATTTTAAGAAATTTCGAATTAACGCGGTAATGGGAACTTATATATGACATTCTGGGACAACAAAAAAATCTTACTGACAGGCGGGGCTGGGTTTCTTGGGTCCGGTATTGTAGAGCAACTTCTCCAGAAAGGGGTGAGTCGGGACGAGATTTCTGTCCCCCGGAGTAATGAAACGGATCTCCGGATCTGGGAGAATTGTGTGAACGCGGTGAAGGGAAAAGATATCGTGATCCACCTTGCCGCACGGGTTGGCGGAATTGGTTTCAACCAGAAATTCCCAGGCCTCCTCTTCTACGACAATGCGATGATGGGAATACAGATGATTGAGGCAGCCCGACGGGAAGGGGTAGAGAAGTGCGTGGTCCTTGGCACCGTCTGTGCATACCCGAAATTCACACCGGTCCCTTTTCAGGAGAAGGATCTCTGGTATGGGTACCCTGAAGAGACGAACGCACCCTATGGCCTCGCCAAGAAGATGCTTCTCGTGCAGTCCCAGGCCTATCGTCAGCAATACGGGTTTAATTCAGTTTATCTCCTCCCGGTCAACCTCTACGGCCCGCGTGACAATTTTAATCCCGAAAGTTCCCATGTCATTCCCGCCCTGATAAAAAAATTCGTTGAAGCAGTGGAAGACGGTCACAGGACTGTTGAGATCTGGGGTACGGGTGCGGCATCGCGGGAATTTCTGTATGTCGATGACTGCGCCCGTGCGATTGTCCTCGCCGCTGAGCGCTACAATAAACCAGACCCGGTCAATATTGGTGCAGGCAGGGAGATCACGATTAAAGAACTTGTCCGGCTCATCGGCAACCTTGTCGGGTTTAAAGGGGAGGTGCATTGGGATACCAGCAAACCTGATGGTCAGCCCCGCCGTTGCCTCGATGTAAGCCGTGCAAAGCATGAATTTGACTTCGAGGCCCGGACCTCATTTGAAGAGGGTTTGAAGGTAACGATAGACTGGTATATGAACAATAAATCACAGGCGGATACACGTGGAAACGACCATTGCTGAACCAGCGGGACCAGGTTTACCTGAAACCCAGGTACCGACAATTGTTATCCGACCTCCAAGGAGGTGGGTGCCGGTTGATTTCAATGAGTTATGGGAATACCGCGAGCTCCTCTACTTCTTTACCTGGCGGGATGTGAAACTACGGTACAAGCAGACCGGTCTTGGAATCGCATGGGCAATTATTCAACCCTTGTTCCTGATGGTCGTGTTCTCGCTGTTCTTTGGAGGGCTGGCAAAAATACCGTCAGATGGAGTTCCATACCCCTTATTCTCGCTCGCTGCGTTACTTCCCTGGACCTTGTTTGCAGAAGGGATGAC
>CAIJED010000362.1 GCA_903819595.1 uncultured Methanomicrobiales archaeon
CGATAATAACGAGATATCCAGGGAAGCCCTTCACATCGACACTCTTCCCAATCCTGAAAAATATGCCCTAACTTATAGGCCTCATACGATCTCCCCTTCCGGAAAGCATCGCGATCTCAATGGCATCGGTCGGGGTGGGGGGAAAGTGTCCTGAACAATCAGGTTATCCTATATTAAGTACCAAAAATATTTTTATGGTTGCTGACTTGATTCCAATCTTCCATTTTCTATATCAAGAATCCTACTAAGATTTTCATATGTCCCTTTAACGATGAAATGAACGAATCAAACGATAGACCCGGATTCGGCTCTTGAACTATGATCTCATCTCCTGACATATTTGAAGTAAGGAAACAAGCCGAATCATACAACCGTTCAAGAATTAGCCTCTGGCAAAAAACCACATACCTTTTTTTATAGGAGGCTCCTCTGAAAACTTCATCGACCTGGAAGTGAGGCTCCCGGACCGCAACAGGGGTTGTGGATCTCGGACAGTCCTCAAGGAGAAAGAGATACCCAAGCCACGGCTTAATCATATGCTTTCCAAATCTTCCCTCTCTATAAGCGACCCATATATCCGATGCACTGCCAAGGGCTTCCTCAGTCCGGTTGTTAAAATTATTTCCAAAAGAGGGTCCTACTTGGGATTTGAATTCAATCGCTGCACCCAATATACCATTATATACGACAATAAGATCCCATTGTTTTTCAGGCCTGTAATATCCAGGTAATTCGACAGACTTCTTTTTGTAAATGCAATTTGAGGGGATCCCACACTCCATGATTGCTGAACTAACAAGATCTGCAAATCCGTCCATTTGGGCCCCTCCGGTCACCGCAGACCTGGCACCCATATCTTTGATTCCCGCAACCGCACCCTGGTTATTCGATTGCTTTTCCCTCGACTCCCGATAAAATCTGACTGCGTCAATTACTTTAGGATCCATCAATAATCCTCGACCAGAAAAGTCTGGAAATTCTTAACCTTAACAGGAGATTCAACCTTAATGCCCTGCTGAACGATTCGGTTATGAGCAAACTCCAGGTACGTCGGATCCACCTCAACGCCAATACTATTCCGCCCGGTCGCGGCAGCAGCGATAACCGTACTACCAGTCCCTAAAAACGGATCAAGCACCGTATCCCCGACAAAACTAAACATTCTAATCAAACGATTCGATAACTCCACTGGATAGGGTGCTGGATGATTTTTAGTCGATGCCCCGGGGAGATCCCCCCAAATCTGGCGGAACCATTTATTATGATTCTCCTGTGATATCGTACTCAAAATCCTTGTATTGGTATTCGGTTTCCTGTATGCACCGGGTTTCCTTTGCATCAAAATAAATTCAATATCGTTTTTTATCACGGCATTCGGTTCGTATGGCTTACCAAGGATCCCGCCTCCACCACTGACCTCGAATGTGGCATTTGCACTTTTATACCAAATAATTGGGGTCAGGTTGTCAAATCCGATCTTTCGGCAGCCCTCAATGATGCTTGCATGGAGTGGC
>CAIJED010000363.1 GCA_903819595.1 uncultured Methanomicrobiales archaeon
GATATGGTCGGGGTACGATTACGATCTTCGCATCAGGTCCTGAAGGTTCCGGAAGTCCCGTTTTTGTCGTCCACATGAGATGTGACCTTGCCATCAACCCTGATTTTACCAGGGCATAGGAAAACAAAAAATGATCATACTACGAGAGAACGGCAGGATTAACTGGCAGCATATGCTGAACCGCTAGTATTTAGCATGACTGGGACAACATGATAACTGGGTGCCTGATCATGAAATCAGCGACAACAAACATCTCCACAATTCTCAAGTCAATGAGTAAATCTGAGATCATTGAGGTGCTCACAGTCATCGCAGGGCAGTACCCCGGGGTACGGAAGTTCATTGAAAAAAAAGAGACCGAAGGTGCAGGGATTGATGATCTCCTGGCAGAAAAATATCTTGAAAAAATTGCAGTCCTTTCAGAAGAAGAAGTGTGGTATGATCGGTATACTGAAACAGGGCATCTCCCTGACCACTGGGACCTTTATTCAGAGTTTAAGGCGCTCAATAAAAAAGGACATCCTGATGTATTTGTGGCAATCGGCCCCGAGTACCTGAAAACTGCGAACATCCTCATAGAGAAGGTGTCAGGGGATGACAACTGCGATTTTGGAATGAATGAGTGCCTTCTAGAGATTGTGAAAGGGATTGAAAATTCGTCGCTACCAGTCACTACACAGATCGTAACGCTGATCCAGATGGACATCGCAGATGTCTGGGGGATGATAGGTGAACCCACATTTACTAAGCATCAGTATCCGAAGGAAGTCTGGTCACAGGTCGCAGACATGCTGTCAGCACTGAAAGCAGATTATTATGGACCACCTGAGAGCACAGAATGGAGTTATTATCGCGAGGAATTTGCCCGATGGGTGATTCGATGCCTGGACCGTGCAGGAAGAAAAAAGGAGATGTTTTCATACGCAGAGACCGAAGCCAGGGAGAACTACATGTACGGGGATTATGTCGACATTCTCATCTGTGAGGGTGATCTGGAAGCTGCGAAACGGTGGATTGAACTGGGGATTACCGCGACCCAGCGTATCTATCCTGGTATAGCCAGCAATCTCAGCAAAAAAAACCCGGAAAATCTGACTGGGTAAGATAATCACACTTTTCAGATTTTTTTTGTTTTCGTCCCGGCGCCCTTTGGTCAGGTCTGGCTCAACAGGCGGCCTGGTCGGGTACAATTGGGGCTGGACGGATGTGTATCTCAAGGTCCACACCGTCAACAGATGAGATCTTCTGTGAAGGTCCTCAGGTGATACCCCTGCCCTTCTCCCGGACAAAAAAAATAGATCAGATTGATGGAGATTTCTGCTGAAAGGCAGATATCTTTGTTTATCTGTTTCTGCGTTCAGGTGATCTTTCTTAAATTATCAAGCCATGTTTTTACGATTGTCGTGTCACCGTTTTGACTGGAAGTTTCCGCGACTGAAACCGTATCCCCCTGCTGCATGAGGGATGTGACGAGTTTTCCAGTTTCAGGGAAATTGCCATTATCTGTCTGATTCATGTGGTCCGGTCCTCGATGTGCATCGAGCCATGCCTTTATGGCTGCGGTATCACCATTCTGAATGGCCGTTTCCAGGCCTGAAACATCGACTCCCTGCTGTTTGAGTAATGTAAGTAGTTTTCCCGGGTCCGGGCAGGTACCATTACCTGTCTGGTTCATGTGGTCCGGTCCTCGATGTGCATCGAGCCATGCCGTTATGGCTGCGGTATCACCGTTCTGAATGGCTGTTTCCAGGCCCGAAACATCGACTCCCTGCTGTTTGAGTAATGTCAGGAGTTTTCCCGGGTCTGGGCAGGCACCATTATCTGTCTGGTTCATGTGGTCCGGTCCTCGATGTGCATCGAGCCATGCCTTTACAGCTGCGGTATCCCCGTTCTGAATGGCCGTTTCCAGGCCTGACACGTCGACTCCCTGCTGCTTGAGGTGGGCAATGAGATCTCCGGGTAATCCCGGACCTGGCATGGAACCGGTCTCGTTTTTCGTGCTTTTTACAACGAGGGCATTCGGAGTGATGGTTGCTGCCCCTGCGGTCCCGACGACCAGCGCAATAACCATAAAGACCCCGAGAGCCCCGAAAAATATTCCTGTTTTTTTCATGATATTTCTTCCTTCTCTTTGTTTCGGTGCCCGTGCGGTTCTCTGCACGCACCATGTATAGTATAACGGACAATATGTATAAATAATCTCTCAAAAAGCCGTGTAATACTAACTATATGTTAATTATAACCCATAAGTTCAAGAATTACACCCCCACGTATCATGGAAGACCTTTGCCTGGAAATACCGGGTGGCCCGATAAATGGGCAAAAAATCGTGCCTGTGGGTAAAAAAGATGGATTATTGGATGTCCTGGGTCTTTTCTTCGGCTTCGTATGTGAATATTTCTTCGATAGGGACCCCGAAGTGCCGTGCAATCCGGAAGGCGAGGTCCAGGGATGGAACGTATTTTCCTTTCTCAATAGCGAGAATCGTCTGACGGTTGACGCCAATCACTTGCGCCAGGTTATCCTGGGTTAAGTCATGCATTGCCCGGAATACCTTGATTTTATTCCTCATCGGTCTCCCAGTCCCCGTAAATACCTGCATAATAGATCCGAAACCCGACGTACAGGAAGATCATCAGGCATAGAAGGCCGAGCTGGACAAACCCTATCATCCTTGGTGAAAGCAGCTCTGAAGGACCGGGCGGCGGTCCCATCGGGATCCCCGGGGGAAATGAGGGGGACCTGAGTAAGTGCATGACCGCTCCGATAGAAAATGCAAAAAAAACGACCCAGAAGACCTGCATCGTCCGCAACACAGCCTGTTCTGTAATCTTGACATCCCGCTCGTCCTCCTTAAGATCAATTACCTTACGCCTGATCAGGTAGATTGCTAAAACTGCCACAACGAATGTGACGGCAATCATGAACGGTGGCATCATCAACAGATCTGAATACCAGAATAGTGCCACCAGTGCGATAGCGATGCAACCGACGATGATATAAAATATATTCTTCTTCATTCTCTCCCTCTGTAAAAGGAATTGTGCATCAGATATATAGAAGGTGACTGTCTGATGCTGGTCCACATGATGGTTGTCTTGTTCCTGGTAATAGATACTGTTCCATTCTGTCCATCTATACACGAGGAATTATAGGTTACGGAATTTCCATTGACCTTATAGTGATCCCGGGTGCCCCCTCCTCATCCCCCGGGTGATCATTACCGGTGCCTTCAACCGGAGTGCAAATGCTGCGGATGCAGGACTTACCGCCGGGATTCTGCTTACCCCCGGGACCCGGCCTGCCTTATCCGGAGTCGGATCGGAAAAAATACCCGTAGTACCTGCATCACTTACACCAACCTGGTAGGACGCGGGCGGCACGGTGATCTCAAACCTGCTGCTGACTCCCGGGGTTCCGGTTTCCTGGATTGCCATGCCGGACAACTCAAGGATATCATGGATGAAGTATAGCCCGAACCCGGAGGTTTTTGCGACATCACGGACAAAGATGCTTTGTTTCTCCTTATCAGGAACACCGCTTCCGTTATCCTCGTATACCAGCAGAAGACCCGCCGGGCTTTCTTTGGCGGTAATCCGGACTGTTGTGGCACCGTGGCTCCGGGACAGGGTGTGGTCAAACAAATGGAAAAATGCCTTTTCGATCACCGGGTCGCAAAATAATTTCAGTTCTCCGATATCCGAGGTAACGGTAATGCCCTTCTTATCAATCAGTGACAGCACTCTCCTCAGGGTTTGTGGTATATCTACCCATTGCTGGGGTTGCTCCCCCATCTCATAGTATTCCTTGGTGTGCTGGATGTGTTCGTGAATTGTTTTGAGCATCTCCTCTTCCCTGGACAGGTACTCCTGTGCCTTTTCGTCCTGGACCATGCCCTTGCTGAGCTCTACATACCCGCGCAGGGCGGTGATCTTGTTCTGGATATCATGCCATGCAACAATATTCATCAGATCAAGTTTCTGGTTGACAAGTCTGAGTTCTTTCCCGGCCTCTTCGCTGGCTCCCATAGATCGTGCCTGTGTTATCATGAAATTTCTCCACCATTGTTTATGCTGGTGCAGAACTTCGCACCTGTGCTGTATAGTATAACGTACATTATGTCATATAAATATTTCTTCTTAGTGTGTATAAGGTACAATATGTCACATATAACCGATCAGTTCAACCCGAGGGACATTGGTACAACGAAGAGATGCACCAATATTTGAGCTGGAAAATTTTCTGGTGTAGTTGCCGTCTACCATGTATTGTTTTGTCGATACGACACGTAAGGGTCCTTATCCGAAAAAGGAAACAAGTATTATGGAGTGGTTCCGAGCAAATGGTATGCGAATCACCTGGGCTGTCCCCCCTTATTCCGGAAAACCTGGGGATATCACCAGCGCCTGAATCGTTCAAGATTGACTACGGGTCTGTCTCTTCATACCATGATGAGAAGTCATTTCTACAGGACCTTGCATGACACCCGGAACGATTGCGAGCCCGGTTACACGTTTGAAAGGGAATATTGAATTATCCGGCCCAACCATTTTATTAAAGGATGTAAAAGGCATGCCACTGGTAAAAATCTCGTTAAGGAAAGGAAAAAGCCCGGACTATAAACGGGCATTATCAGACAGCGTTCATACAGCGCTCGTTTTGGCATTTCTAATCCCGGATCACGAAAGGATGCAGCAAATTTTTGAACTGGAGGAGGACCATTTCGAGATTCCCCCGGGAAAAACGAGCCAGTTCGTTGTTATTGAGATCATCGCATTTCTGGGCCGGAGTTTTTCAGCCAAGAAAAAGCTCTATGCGGGAATTGTAAAAAATCTCGGCCAGTCTCCGGGAATTGATGGGGAGGACATCCTGATCATACTCCACGAGCCCCCGACAGAGAACTGGGGGATTCATGGAGGAAAACCCGCAAGTGAAGCAGACCTCGGTTTCAGGATTGATGTGTAGTCCTGTCAGCCGGGAGACCTGATGCCCCTCATTGAATACCGTACTACTGATATCCGGGAGATCGATCTGATCCAGCCACTCTGGATCCAGCTCAACGAGTATCACCATGAAAAGGCGAAGGCCTTCAGGCAGCACTACGAGCGGATGAAGTTTGGGGACCGGAAGAGATACTTTGAAAACCTCTCGTTAACCGGCTCCCTGATGGTTGACCTTGCCACCGATACCACTGCCGGTCGTTACGTAGGGTACTGCGTCAGTTCACTCTCAAAGGATCATATGGGGGAGATCGAGTCCGTCTTTGTTGAAGAGCGATTCCGGTCGCAGGGTATTGGCTCTGCATTGGTGACCCGGGCACTATCATGGCTCGCCGCGAACGGGTCAGCCAGGAACCGGGTCTCGGTAGGTGACGGGAACGAAGGGGCATGGATCTTCTATCGTAAATTCGGGTTCTATCCCCGGATGACCGTTCTTGAACAGAAGACCGGGTAGGTTCCATCATCGTTCCGGCAGTACCGTCATCGCCGGATACGGGTATCGGTGGCCGAATTCAATGGTACTCCGTACCCGGGGATCAAATCCGATGAGTGCCAGAGAGATGTCCCAGCCTTATTTTTCCTCCCTGAAACAAACAGAAAAGTTCGCCGCTCCCGGGTATTTACCGGCCGTGCAGAACAAAAACCAGTAACCTGCCTGTTAGGACATTAATGCCGGTCTCAACGACCCTGGCGATAACGAAGGTGCAGGGGACTGCCCAGGTGACAACGAGTGGAACCAGCCAGCCGGTACCGACAGCGATCCATACCGCAACACCCCACATCATCCGGATATTCACTATCCGGACCTGTTACCACCGGAAGGCCCTATTTATTATTTAATGTAAACACCGTGGAACCGGGCCGTGGGTTTCCGGTCGCAGGAGCAATCGCCTGCATTACCTCTCATTATTAATAGTATCACATGAATGACTCAATCATGAGTGACCCGGTACTCCAAAAAATACCAGAATCTCCGCATTTTCCCCTATTGGTCGATGAACTGGAACACACCCTGCTGGCTGTTGACCAGATCGGTACCAAGCGGATCATCAGGGACCATTGTAAAAGTGATTCTCCCTTCACGTGTATCGAGACACTGATTGTCCCGGCACTTGAAGAAATCGGCAGGGGGTGGGAGGAGGGCAAAGTATCCCTCTCGCAGGTATACATGAGCGGGAGAATTTGCGAAACTATCGTTGATGCGATGATCCCCGACACCGACCCCTCGCGCAGCAACTCTCCCCGGGTGGCTATCGCCGTCCTTGAAGACCATCACACGCTCGGGAAACGAATTGTCTATTCAGTACTCAGGGCCGGGGGTTATACGGTGACTGATTATGGCCACGGGCTGACGGTGGACCAGCTGGTGACCAATGTAGTCCGGGACCGGATCCAGATACTGCTCATATCAACATTGATGCTCGCTGCTGCACTCAGGACCCGGGAAGCGATCGCGGGGATCAAAAAGGAACTTCCCGGTACACAGGTTATCGTTGGTGGTGCCCCTTTCCTCTTTGACCCGGAACTCTGGAAAGAAGTCGGGGCGGATGCAATGGGACATGCGGCTACAGAGACCCTTGAAATTGTGAAGAGAATGACTGCGGAGGTGTGAATGATGACCGGGACGATGACATCAATGCAGCGTACGCTTGTCACCCTCGGGCATTCTGAGCCTGACCGCGTTCCGTTGTTTCTCCTCTGCACAATGCATGGGGCAAAGGAACTTGGGTTCTCCATCAGGGAATACTTCTCGAGGCCGGAGTATGTTGTCAAAGGTCAGGTGCAACTGCAGAAAAAATACCAGGGCGACTGCTACTACCCGTTCTTCTATGCCGCGATCGAGATCGAGGCCTGGGGCGGTGATGTCATCTACCGTGATGATGGCCCCCCCAATGCAGGCCCGCCAATAATCCGTTCACACGAGGAGATCGAATCTGTCGAACCGCCACGGGTCGGGGATTGCGCCTGCCTGTCGAAAGTTACCGAAACAATCAGGGGTCTTTCTGCACATTCACGCGGTGAGGTCCCGATTATTGGTGTGGTCATGTCCCCGTTTTCAGTACCGGTGATGCAGATGGGGTACGAGGCATATATCGAACTGATGTATGAACAGCCTGACCTTTTCTGGACGCTGATTAAAAAGAATGAGCAGTTCTGTGCAGACTGGGCGAATGCACAGTTAGAAGCGGGAGCGACGGCCATCTGTTATTTTGACCCTGTTTCATCGACGACTTCGACTTCCCCCGAACTCTTCCGTAAGACCGGTTTTGTTATCGCCAAACGGACATTAGCAAAGATTAAAGGGCCGACTGCGATTCACCTTGCATCCGGGAGAGGGCTGCCGATCATCGATGACCTTGTCCAGACCGGCACTGCAGCACTCGGGACCAGCACCCTTGAAGATCTCCGCGTGGTAAAGGAGGCCTGCCGTGGCCGGCTTACCGTGATCGGGAATCTCAATGGTATCGAGATGCGACGCTGGACACCTGCAATGGCTGAAGCGAGTGTAAAAGACGCCATTGCCCGGGCTGGCAGGGGTGGGGGCTTCATCCTCTCTGATAACCATGGGGAAATCCCCAGCCAGGTACCCGACTCTGTTCTCTTTGCGATCAGTCATGCCGTAAAAAAATGGGGGGTCTATCCTCTCGACCAGGTGCCGGATGAAGGATAAGTTCGGGATCGTCTGCTGCGAGAATGTCAGGAAGGAGGTCGATTTAGTCCTGTCTTCCGGAAAATTTCCGGACGTGATTACCAGGTCCTACACTTCACACTGCCTTGTACCACCAATCGGGGAAAATACAGTCGCACAGGCATACGACCAGATCAGGGATGATTGTGACCAGGTATGTATACTCGGGTGCGGATGTTCATTTAATCTTGAGATCCCTGTGATGGCAGAGGATATTGTTATCTGGAAAGGAGCGGACCTTTTTCTCCCCCCTGCCCAGATTGAACATTATTACCGGAACCAGGCCTATATCGTTACCCCCGGGTGGCTGGCCCGGTGGCCGCAGAGGATCGCCTGCCAGGGCCTCTCGCAAGACACCGCACGGCAGATGTTCGGAGAGGTCATCCGGGAGGTCATCCTCGTAGATACCGGAACTGAACCAGGGATCGAGGCAATACTCCAGGATTTTTCGCAGTTCCTGAATATCCCTGCAACGCGTCTGCCTGTTGGTCTCGACTATTTCCGCCTGATGGTAAAAAGCCGCTATTATGCATGGTGTATCGGGCAGGAACGTGCGAAATCTGATGCAGCGATAGGAAAAGCAAATCAGAAATCTGCAGATTATGCGATGGTATTTGACCTTCTCGGCACGATCGCCGGGCTCCAGTCAGAGGAGGCACTCATCAGGCAGATCCTTGAGTTGTATACACTGCTCTTTTCACCCGGAAAGGTCGCATTTATCCCGGCAAAAAGGGTGGAGTCTCATACAGCGACCGGGAAACCCGACGGGTCACCGGACTTTGTTGACGGGATTCCGGTACCTCAAAATTTTACCGGTGAGTATGAACTTACACCATCAGGGGACGGCTTTTTCCATGCCGTGAGATATAACGACCAGCGTATGGGTGTTATTGCTGCACTCCAGGTCGTATTTCCGGATCACATGGATGATTACCTCAACATCAGCCATTTTGTTGTCCAGGTCTCTGGCCTTGCGCTCTCAAATGCGCAGGTGTACCAGAAACTCAAAGAGACCGTGCAGGAGCGGGACATGGAAATAACAGAGCGCAGAAAAGCAGAAGATGCGGCAAAGGCAGCCAACAGGAAACTCAACCTGCTCTCCAGTATTACCCGGCACGATATCAACAACCAGCTGACAGTGCTGTCCGGATATCTTGAATTACTCCAAGATTCAGAACCCGACCCTGCCCTGATTGAATATTGCGGGAAGGCGGCCACCGCTGCAGACCGGATCTCCGCCATGATCAGGTTCACGAAGACCTACGAGAGTATCGGTATCAACGTCCCTGCCTGGCAGGATATCCGTTCTCTTGTGAGTGCCGCTGCAAATGACGTTGCCCTGGGAAAAATACAGATTGTCAATGACATCCCTTCCGGTTCAGAGGTGTTTGCCGACCCGTTAATTATCAAGGTTTTTTACAACTTAATGGACAATGCGGTGCGGTACGGGGGGAAGATCACCACCATCCGGTTCTCGGTTCAGAGGTCCGGCAGTGACTACCTGATCATATGCGAAGATGATGGAGACGGTGTCGCCGCAGAAGAGAAGGAGAAGATATTCGTGCGGGGGTTCGGGAAGAATACCGGGCTCGGGCTGTTTCTCTCCCGTGAGATCCTTTCCATTACCGGCCTTACCATCATGGAGCTCGGTGAACCTGGGCAGGGCGCCCGGTTTGAAATTACCACACCAGAGGGGAACATCCATGGCCCTGATCTGCAATAAATTTCTCTGTAAAAAAAGAATGACCGTATGATGTCACTGTTTTTGGTGGAAAATCATGTGAAGTTTCACCGGATGTGGTGCTTCCTGGTGCGTCCCCCGATGGAGTGACCGGGATATTCTACCCTCGTTTCTATTTGGCGATATAACCCCGTAACTTTTTAATCATCAGCAGCTGGGCGTTGATCCTGACCATGGTATCTTTTTCGATACTGTCCACGATCTCCTTGATCGGGAGTGAAAACCTGTATATTTTTACCGGTCTCCCTTTGTGTCCGGTCCTCTGTCCGACATGGTATTCTGCCTTTTCCTCCCTGCTCTCAACCCATTTGTGCTCTTCCATGGTCGTCATTGCAATGCTCACCTCGGGTTGCCGAAGGTCGGTACCACGCTCGATATCGAGTGACGTGGCTTCCGGGGTTTTGGCCAGGTAGACGAAGACTTTTGAAACGTTTCGCTTTATTCCAATTTTGGTGAGAAGATCTGCAAAATCTTCTTCCCGCTGTGTAAAGTAGAGGACACTTCTGGATTTCATTCCAACCACGCGATGTGTTGTACAACTATACCAAAATAATATATAAATCTATTATTATTACCTGTCTCTAATCCAAAATCCACGTGACTTCCCGGCAAAAATAGTCCATCTTGTGGTGCAAAGGGAGGATCTGAGCGGTACCACCGGGCCAACTGAACGTATGTCGTACCTGTTTTTATGACGGTAAACGGGATATTGATCCCTGGTCAGAGGTTGTTAATGATCTCAGCCGTATCATTAAGCGAGTTGCCCGATGTACTCAGGACCCGCATCGATATGGGTATGGCGTCCATGGGTGCATATTTGATCGCCTCCTGGTACGAATTGATCGCTTCCTGGTAATATTCGACCTGGATGTCCGTGATCTGATTCACGTCGGGTCCACCATTGCTATCCAGTTTGGATTTCGTCAAATTCTTATAGAGTACACTGAGTTTCTTCCCCTCGATGATGGAGAGTGCCAGGTAAGAATCACCCCTCTTGATCCAGGTCCCCGCGTCCTTCGGGGATTTTGATAATGCAAGGTCATAATGGGGAATTGCACCGGTATAGTTCCCGGAATCAAAAAAAATGTCACCTTTACCTATTTCAGCTTCGGTCTCATTCTCGTTTTTCCGCAATAATGTCGCGTAGATCTGATTGGCTTCATCTTTCCTGCCGAGATTTGTTTCTGCCTTTGCAATTTTCAACAGCGTATTTTTGTCAAATTCCATATCCAGCGATTTATCATAGACAAAGAGTGCAGCTCCCGACTGGTTCATCTTCAGCAGCACATCACCAACCATCAGTTCCGAATCAGCAACTACTGGCTTGACATTGAAACCACCTGCCGGAGCCAGGATAAAGATATACAAAATGATCAGTACACCGAAAAAAAGGAATAGCGCCCAGATCCTCATACAACTCCTAGGGTGCTCCGTATTGAAAAAATTTCCTGTTCAATTTACCAGGTATCCGCCGGTGAGGCAACAACCCCCATCGGGGAAAACAGGGGTCCACAGTGGGTGAGGTTGCAGGCATACCGGCTGATTTTTGCGATGGCGGGCCTCGAGTGGGGTGGGATTTTCGAGAGGGGTTGCAGCCCTGTCCCACTCCTCCTGAATTGAGTCCTATGACATGGGTTTACCCGTCCAGTGTCTGGGTGTCAACAAAAAAATGTTCAGCTCCCGTCTCATTTTCAAACCCGTGGAATTCTACTGGTTTGAAATGTGGATTTGAAGGTTTACGGATAGACCATAGGTTAATCAGGGGCCAGCAATTTTTATGTACTAATCACGATTAGTACTAATCATGATTAGGGTTTTCATTGA
>CAIJED010000364.1 GCA_903819595.1 uncultured Methanomicrobiales archaeon
CATTTCTCCTCGTCTTTTTTTATATGTCAGCAAATTACCAGAATACGGTTGTCCTGACAGGGTGAACATATCGTGAGCAAGGCAAGGCGATCTGGCAACGTTCCGGAAATCCGGTTTTTGATCCGCTGACATATACTCAGGGTTGTCAAAAAATTCGGGTACACCCAGGTTCTGGATCATTGATGTTGAGGCCCTCCAACATTGTAAAATGAGACCTCATTACTTTTGGCAGGATTTCCGCCACCGTTTAAAAAAACTCAAAACAGCTTGACGATATCCTGTTTCATTTCAGGATAATAACGGAATCAAAAACCCAGACAATAAACACCGTGCAAATCTAAAGTTTCATTCAGCGGTGCGGGATATTGAAAATTACTATTTTTGCTGAAAATGAAAAAAAAATTAGATATAGGGTATCCGGAGTCCCTTGCCGACACCGAATGTCTTCCTCTCTTCGACGGTCTTCTGGTTCTTGCCGATCTTTTCGTTTGCCAGCTTTGTGACAAGTTCAAGACCTGGTTTCACCGAGTCGATTGCCTTCGTTTCGAAGCATCCGGCTGCGATTGCCTTTGCCCAGACATCATCTCCCTTCTTTGTCCTTACAAAGACCGTGCTCCAGCCATCGGGGCTGCCAACGGAGCCAGTGGACACATCAGCGAGATTTGCGACGTAGTCAAGACACACGTGGCATCCTGGCTGCTCGTACTTGTGGGTAACCTTGAGTGGCAGTGGAACGACTGCACCACGCTCGCTCATGAATGTGAACTTACCCTTCCCGATCTCCATCTTCGCAACGGACTCGAGCTTCATTGCGGCATGGTCTTCAGCCAGCTGCACGATGCTCTGGTATGGGAAGTTCTCCATGCAGAAGATACCGATTGCAAGTGCAATCTTGTCACCAACGTCACGGAGGCCGATTGGATACAACTGGCCTTTACGAACTGCCTGCATCTGGCACGGTGTGCCAACGATACCGACCTTGTCGAGACCATAGCTGCGGGTCGCTTCCTTGATGAGTGATACGTTCGGGCTGATGTTGTACTTGGTCCCGCGGGCTGCAAGGAGTTCCTCAACCGTTGTTGCGACAATGGGTTTTGGTTTCCATGGCAGTTCGCCAGGTCCGGCAACAATTGCCCCGTCAATGATTCCTGTTTCGAGTGCATATGCGAACAGGGTGGTAACGATACCCCCGTCCTGTGCTCCCGCGAGGATCGCCTTGTCGGTGCTCCGTGCTGAAACGCATGATTTGTATTTACCGAGTTCTGCTCCCATTTTTGTCACCTCACTTCATCACCGTATCAATGAGTTCGCTTATGCTCTCGAACTCAGATACCACGTCGAAGCTGAACCAGCTTCTCGGGCACTGGTTGTAGCATGCGCCACACTTGATGCAGAGGTCTCTTGTTCCCTGGGGCTTTCCAAACTCATGGGTGATTGCACGGACAGGACATGCAGCTGCGCAGCTCCCGCATCCCATGCAGAGACCCTGGTCGATCACTTCGGTCATCAGGTCGCAGAAGCACGCGCTCGTTCCCTTCTGTGCCGCCATCATCAGCGGCTTGAGGTAATTGGTTGCGAGTGCTTTCTGTTCCGGTGAGCCCTTCAGGAGCAGGTATGCCATTATACAGACATTCCTGATCATCTGGGGAGTCGGAGCGCATCCGGGGATATATACATCAACCTTGATGAGGTCCCCGATTGGCAGGAAAGCTTCGTGCTGCGGCTGGTTCTGTTGTCCGCCGCGGCAGAACCTTGTGATATTGCCATAACTGGCGCATCCGCCGACGGCTACCACAATTGCTGCCTTTTCTCTCGTCTGTTTAATCTCTTCAACTGAAAGTTTGTCATTAATGCAGACTGAACCCTCAACGAGCGCAACATCCATTTTTGGGATGTGACGAACATCTGCAAGCGTCAGACCGTATACGAGGTCTGCGTACTTGTCCAGAATTGTCAAGAGTCCACCGTAGTTATCTGCTAAAGACACAAGACAGCCAGTACATCCACTCATGTGCACATGGCCCACTGTAATCTTGTCTACCACAGGCTTAACCTCCTTCTTACTTGTTTCTGCCTTTGCTACGTCAGCTGGTTTCTGCTGATCGTTTTTCTTGAAGACACTTGATAGAAGTCCCATAATTTACCCCTACTATTTCTAACACAATCCGAATAGTCTTCGGAATCGCCTTTGTTACTTCATCAGAGAGCCCGATTTCAAACTCCGGGCTTGAAACACGTTTAGGTTGACACCCAATCACCGTGATATTAATATCATCTTTCAGGCGATGGAGTGGTTCAGTCAGGTCCCAGGAATGTGCATCACGATACGATCCCGGTGGCAGATCCTCAACCTTAAGCTTGGTTATTGAACCAGGTTCTGCGCCGAAATCGACAGTATCGATAATTACAAGTTGCCTGGTCACTTCCGGATCAAGGAGCGTAAAAACAAAATGCGGGCCTCCAAGGCCTGCATCAATTATTGTTACATTGTCGGGAAGTGTAAGTTTCTGCATCTCTTCAATCACTGCCGGTCCGAATCCATCATCTGCGAACAGGGGGTTTCCACACCCTGCAATCACGATCTCTGAGAACAACATGTGTGTTACACTCACTGCATGAGTTTCTGGGCTACTAACTTGTTGTCTTCATCGATCACAATCATGTGGGTAGCACATGACACACAGGGGTCATACCCACGAACTACAATTTCAGCGAGCTGCCATGGTGCACCCGTAAGTGCAGCACTGCAGGTAGCGAAATTCCAGGTTGTTGGCACGAGCATTGAGTACCAGAGTACTTTGTTGTCCTTGACTCTTGCAAGGTGGACATCGGTACCACGTGGTGCTTCGTTTGCTGACCATCCCATTGAGCCGTCACCACAGGGGATCTCGTCCGCAAGGACTGATCCTGATGGGTCGTACTCGTCGAGTGCATTGAGCATCGCGTACAGGCTGTCCGTATATTCCATTTCACGGGCGATGTTCTGACCCTGGGTTCCCTTCTCATCATACCCTTTGAATGTTGCTAGACGTGCACGTGGGCCGACTTCGACGGGTTGGCCGTCATACATCGGGATACCTGTACAGGCTTCCATCTGTGGGTTCGTTTTAGTCCCTACAGGGGATGTCCCGCCAATCGGGTAGCTCGGGTCTGCGAGATCGACTTCCATCTCACCCATGTACCAGTCCCATGGCCGTACTTCCTTGAAGCGGTCATAGTCCCAGGTCGGGCACTCGTCAAGACTTGAGCTTCCATAGAACGGGTGGGTTGCCAAGTAACCCTGGTTGTGGAAACCGAGGTCTTTCGGAATTGCAATCTTCTTGCCACCAACTTCTGCCCAGTCCCTCTTGTGGAAGTTCCGGATGACCGCAATCATGAAGTCCATCTGCTGGTGTGCGAGTACAAGCCCTTCCTTGGCCAGGTCGTACATTTTGGCCTTTGCCCGCGGGGTACATGCCTTGTACATACCACCGATACGCGGGTTGCTCGGGTGCACTGCTTCTCCGCCGGCGATCTGACCAATGGTCTGACCGATCTCACGGAGCCTCTGTATACGCTTTGCAACGCTGCGCACTGGCTCTTCAGGAGTGAACGGGTTGATCTTCGTATCGGTGCCCGGAATATACAAATCGGGCAGGATCAGGATATCATGCAGTGCATGGCTGTGCAGTCTGTTTGCCAACTGAAGGATCACACGCAGGAGATAGGCATCCTGGGGTATTTCACACCCGATTGATGCTTCCATCGATTCTATCCCTGCAAGTGTGTGGGCAATTGGACAAATACCACAGACACGGGACGCAATTTTGGGGACTTGTTCCATCGACTTACCGACGGCGAGTCTCTCAACTCCCCTCACCGGGGTAATGGAACACCAGTTACCCGTTTCGATGATACCTGCGTCGTTAACCTTCAAGACAAGTTTTGAGTGTCCCTCATGTCTTGTGGTCGGGGAAATCTCTACAACTTTCGACAATATTATCGCCTCATCTTATGCTGAGTTGTTCAATATTCGATACCGGTGTAATCCACACAAATCTCTATAAGGAGATCTTTTGACCGTACCTAGTACGTTCATCCTAGCTTTACATCTTTCAATTATATATCTGCTTTGCAATTCTCCTGATCGCGCCGATTTCACGTAAGATTAGAGGGATAATCCATGATTTTTCAGGTCTTGAGGGGACATTGGATTTAAGGATTTTTACCACAGTCAACCCCTAAAACCGTGAAGGAATCAAATTGTTAATAATCCGGTACACCCGGTGCTACCAAACTCGTAAAATTCCCGGATACCAGGATTAAAAAAAAACTGCACGATACTCCCACAATTGATTGCCCCGGGCCCCCCGGTCATGAAGAACAAAAGGTCCGGAGTCCCGGGAAATTGGTAAGTGGTCAGTCTTCTGAAGCACTATTTTTACCATAATTTTTACGATCTACATTTAATGCAATGATTCACCCCTATTTGGAAAATCAATCAATAATCGAAAGAATTAAATATGAAAGATATCTATTAGATATCTATATGAAAAAAGTCCCTTTTAACAGTTCAAACGAACTGACGGTCAAGGATATTGAAGGATATTACATCCGCAAAGTCACTCCTTTTGGAACAAGTGCAAAAGTTGACTGCCCAAAAGAGCATCTTGGGAAAACGGTATTTCTCGTGATCACAAGCAATGAATCCGAATCCGTCCGCCTTTGAGGATTTAGTCAGGGAAAATGCTACATTGCAGGTTGAGAATGCTTACCTACGGGGTAAAGTCATCACACTGGAAGCTGAAAAAGCAGGTCTTATCGCAGAGAATGTGTCCATGGCTGACAAATTTAAAGAATACGTGCATCGTCATCCAAAAAGAGTCGGTGTAAAAAGTGGAAAAGCGTATGAGATTAAACTGTCAGCTCCCAACAATTTGAGAGGTAACAGTCCTGACGAATTGCACGGGAAAAAAAGGAAACCGGGCGGCCAACCAGGTCATATGGGACACAGCAGAAAAAGGCCAGAAAAGATTACGAATACTGAAATTGTTGACCTCCATATCTGTCCACACTGCGGTAACGATAATCTAAGTGAGATTCAGGAGATCAGAACAAGAATTGTTGAAGACGTTCCCATACCTCAGCCAGTTGTTACTGAATACACGATACATCGGCGCTACTGTAAATGCTGCAGGAAGTTAGTAGAGGGGCCGATATTAACGGCATTACCCCAGGCAAAATTGGGATTAAATCTCATGCTCATTGTGGTCTGGCTAAAAATCGGAATGAGATTGACTGAAGAAGCAATTCCTCATATCTTTGAGCAACTTTGTGGGATTCGCATAAGTGAGGGGGAAGTTTCTCACATTTGTACTATGATTGCAGAAGAGTTTGGCGAGTTTTATGACCAGTTGGAAAACGAAGTCAGACAAGCTTCAGCACGTTATATCGATGAGACTTCCTGGAGAGAGAATGGGGATAAACTCTGGTTATGGGCATTCGTCACAAAAGGTGTCACATTATATAAAATTGCGAAAAGCAGAGGTCATCAAGTTCCATTAGAAGTTCTGGGTGAAAATCCCAATGGGATTGATGTCCATGATCGGTTCAGGGCATACGATAAATTGGAGGAGAAAACTGGAAATCGTCCTCAACAGTACTGTTGGTTCCATATTCTGGCTGACTCAAAGGAGCTGGCAGAAATCTGCGGTCAGGAGGGAGAGTTTATTCATAAGGGGCTGAAAGGGGTCTTTGCTGAGGCGAATAAATTTGAACACACAGGCTCCCAATTGGATGTTGAAACTCTGAATGATCGACTTGGGCATGTGTTAGACCGGCACTTCACAAATCTTAAGTGTAGGAAATTTGCCAAAACAATTTTTGAAGCGCGGGATAAATTGTTCCAGTTTGTCACTAATCCTGATGTTGATGGGACGAACAATCGAGCGGAAAGAGCTATTCGACCGAATGTCGTGTATCGGAAAATATCTGGTGGAACAAGATCCGCAGTAGGAACGAAAAGATATGTAAAACTTGGATCGGTATTACAAACGCTCAAAATGAATGGCTTGAATTTTGTAGGTAAGGGTCTTGAAATAATTCATGCTTCGGGGCATTGACCAGGAACATGGATAATTATTCTGTGCAGTCCCCCATTGGATTTCCCCGGGTACCGGACTACCGGTCTCCCAATATACAATAGCCGAGCTCGCGTTGATAAGCCCGAGACGCGGGCCGTGGAGG
>CAIJED010000365.1 GCA_903819595.1 uncultured Methanomicrobiales archaeon
CGTCCGTGAGATTCCCTTCAGGCAAGTCAATTATCCAAAAACCGTCATTGGTCGTCTGGAGGATTGTCCGATGCCGTTCGTCGCTCTCCCGCAATGCATCCTCCGCCTGTTTACGTTCGGTGACATCCCTGGAAACCCCGATAAGCACATCCTGGTTATTCCACCACCCATGGGTGACCGTTGTCTCGACCTCGATACGTGTGCCATCCTTTGCAATAACCGGAACCGGGCAGGAATCAGTAGTCCCTGCGATCATCCCCTGTACAATACCGAGTGCCTCGTCACGCCGTTCGGGTACATGCAGTGCCAGGACATCCATACCAGTCAGTTCCCCCCGCGTATACTGGAGACGTTCCAAAACGGCTTTATTTACCGTAAGGATCCGCCCCTGCATGTCCAGCACGAAGACCATCTCGTTGATTGATGCAAAAACGGTCTCTAAATTTTTTTTAACCTTCTTTACTTCCTCTTCAGTAACCATCCGCTCGATGGTGCTGCCAAGTTCCCTGCCAATAGAAATGAGCACCAGTTTTTCGTCATCAGAGATTACCTGCCGTCTCTTACTTGCGATGTTCAGCGCTCCGACGGCTACCCCCTTTGAGAGCAGGGGGACGCTGGCCAGCGAGAGGAAACCGGAGATCTTCGACTGGCCGGGAGCGAACGTGTCGTAATTTTCGGTGATGATCGGTTCGTGTCGGATAAATATTGTACGATAGGGTTCCAGATCGATGGGTATCGTCTGCATATCAGCAAGAAATTCAGGTGGAAGATTTTTAGAATGTACGACATCTGCTGTTCGTGTGGATGGTGTTACCAGGTAGATCCCCCCGGCGTCGAAATCCAGCAGGTGCAATGATGCCATGAGGATACTGTCGAGGAGCAGGGGAAGGTCATCGGCCTTGTTGGCCGTGGTGATGATATTATTGAGGATTGAGAGGTTGGCTGACTGGCGCCGCTCTGCCTCCTTTGCATTCCTGATATCAGTAATATCACTGAAAGCTATGCGGACCATCATCGTCCCGTCACTGCTGCTGGTGAGCCGGACCCCTTCCAGCCGGGCAGGGAATGTTGACCCATCCCCCCGTATGAGTATGGGGTTGCAGGTCAGGTGTTCTCCCTTCTTCAGCACTTTCACGAAATGGAGGTGCCACTGGTCGGCATCTTTTCGTGCGAAAAATTTACTGAACGGTGCCTTTAACAGGTCTTTCCGCTCAACACCAAGGAGCATCACGCCGGTGAGGTTCACGTCTGTGATCAGTGCCTTGTCGTTGAGTGTGAGATAGCCGGTTGGAGCGAATTCGTAGAGGTCGAGGTACTTGTCCCGTGATTCCCCGAGAGCGATATGTGCTCTCCTGAGTTCCTCCGCCTGGGTCTCGAGCTCGACCTGGTGCACCTCAAGTTCGTAGATGAGTTGTTCCGGGGTCTTTTCCTTTAATTTTGGAGAATGTTTCGGGGAACGTGCGAGCTGCTCCTCTGCATCATCCCTCAAAGAACGGGTGATGCCCGGGGTGTCTGTGTTCTTTTCTTCCGGATTCTTCTTTCCCGCAACCATCAGGTACCCTTCCTATCCCTTTTGCCGGGTTTGCTCACTGCTTCAG
>CAIJED010000366.1 GCA_903819595.1 uncultured Methanomicrobiales archaeon
GCAGGTTCTCCACGAGGTTCCGGTTAAATGATTCACTCTCAGCGAGTGCCTCCTCGTTTTGCTTCCAGTCCGTCATGTCCCGACCAACAGACTGGTATTCCTTCAGGCTGCCATCCGCATGAAAGAACGCCCGGTCTACCCATCGTTGCCACCGGGTGCTTCCATCCGGCATGATGATCCGCTGATCGATGGTCACAAGGGGGTTTTCCGGGGTAAGGGAGGCAAAGATCCGGGTGACATGTTCCCGGTCATCGGGATGAATTATAGGCCGGAACCGGGTACCAATGATATTATTATAACTTAATCCGAAATAACGACAATAGGCCTCATTCACAAAGATATGAGTGCCATCCGGGAGAAACCGGCAGATCAACTCGGTCTGTTCCTCGACTACATGTCGGTACCGTTCCTCGCTTTCACGACGCTCTACCTCAGCACGTTTCAAATCCGTGATATCCCGGATGGATTCAATAGCGCCCACAACTTCGCCCTGGTTATTATAGAGGGGAGCTGCTGTGAACCATATTGTCGCTCCCCTGCCATTGTATAAGTTTGCGCTTATCGCTTCCGCCACTAGAGTACGCCCATTTCTTTTCAACGACGGGTATTTTGCGGCATCAGATGGATTATCGAGGAGGACCAGGTCGATAAGCATAGGTCGCCGTTCGTTGTATATGGGAATCGAATATTCATAATTCCCTGTGCCAAGAATTTCTGCAGCCGTAACGCCGGTCATATTTTCCATGGCACGGTTCCAGGCAATCACCTCGCCATCAGTGTTGATCGCAAATGTTGCATCAGGGAGGAACTCAATAATATCAGCGGTCCTCTTCTGCGATTCGGAGAGTTTTTCTTCCACCTGCCTCCGCGCTACTGCGTAACGAATCTTATTCGAAAGCTCGGCGAACTGGGCTTTTGGCTCGCCGCCTTTCTGGAGATAAAAATCAGCACCGTTGTTGAGTGCCTCTATGACCACCTCTTCACGTCCTTTACCGGTGAATATGATGAATGGTGTTGTATTTCCCGATGCCTTAAGCTGCTTGAGAAATGCAATCCCATCCATAACAGGCATCTGGTAATCAGAGATGATGGCATCATACCGTTCTTTTTCCAACTGCTTCAGTGCAACCATCGCAGAAGTGAGAGTATCAACGGCCACCCGCCCCTCCCTCTCAAGGTATAGCTTGCCGATACTGAGAAGGTCAGGCTCGTCGTCTATGTAGAGGACCCGGATTTCCGGTGCCATCATGCTCCATTTCCTACTATCCGCCACATCCCCTTCGGCACCGTCATCTCGAACCGGGCCCCCTTCCCCGGATCCCCCGTTTCGCGGAGAGTGAGTTCGGTGATGTCTAGGATCACCCGGGAAAGTGCTAATCCAAGCCCGGTGTTCTTCCCAAATCCCTGCTCGAAGATCCGCTCTTTCTCATCTGCGGAAACCCCCTCACCATCATCTTCACAGACAATGATTTGATTTCCATCGCGTTCATCAAAATAGAACCGGATGGTTGTGATCTTCCCTCCATACCGCACCGCGTTATCCATCAGGTTGTAAAATACCTTGACAATTAACGGATCAGCGAATACTTCTGCACCGGCAGGGAAATCGTTCTTTACAACGACCTTTCCGAGCGGGGCTTGCTTTGCAGCAGTGTCTACGAGAATGCGGCAATCCTGCCATACCGGAGCATTGACGCCGATGCTGTCGTATTCCTTGGTGAACTGGATCATAGCGGAGATCAGTTGAGCGGCGGTTGCTATCATCTGGAAATACTCGTTGTGAGTGGTATCTGGCTGCTCACTTTCCAGAATCTGGAGGTACCCCACAAGTACAGTGAGCTGGTTGTTGATGTCGTGCCGGGTTATGCGGGAGAGAAGGTTCAGCTTCTTGTTTGACTTACGAAGAGATTCTTCCGCCCGTTTGCGCTCGGTGATGTCCAGAATTGAGGAAAAAAAACCTGCGACACGCTTCCCATCATGGAATGGTATGAGCCTGACACTAACAAAACGTTCTTTTCCCTCTCCATCATATGTGCGATTATCAAAAGAGACCGAGTTCCCACCCAATACCTTCTGGTAATAGGGAAGAGCTCGTTCAAATACTTCGTCATTCAGCAGGTCACGGATCTGTTTTCCAACAATTTCTTGACTGGTTCGACCATACCAATCTGCATAGGCTTTGTTCACATAGATAAAACGCAAGTCTGTATCGACATACGTAAGAAGGACCGGAACACCATCCATGACAAGGGCCAGTTTTTTCTCGCTCTGCTGCAGCGCTTCCTCTGCCAGGTTGCGATCACGGTTCAGCAGGGTTATCGCAATCTGGTCGGCAAGCTGGCAGGCAAACGTGATCTCATCGTTCTCCCAGTGATGAGGACTGTCAACATGCTCAAAACAGAGAACCCCGAGATTCTGTCCCGAGACCCGTATTACCGCATCCAGCATTGAAGTAATGCGATTCGGTTTGAGGTAACCATTCACATATCCCGCAGTGCGTGGATCGGTCAATGGATCATGGGCGTCGATATACTTTGCCGTGCTTAAAGCGTCAAACTCGTTTACATATTCATGACGATTCAGTACAGCGTCATAGGAGTGTCGATCATATAAGACCTCATATAGATCGATGCATCGCAGTTCATCTCCTTTGCTGTTAAACAGCCATACACTCACCCTTTCCACACCAAACACTGCGGACGATAATTCAGTAAGTCTGGCTGAAAGTCCATGCACGTCTCCGGAAAAAAGGAGTGGTGAGAAAGAGATTGTGTTTAATACTGCCTGCTGGCCCTGGGTTCTTTTCAATGTGGTAACAAGGTTTTCCTCAGCCACTTTGCGTTCGGTGATGTCAATGAGAAGGAGGAGGACGGCGGGATTGCCATGGTATTGGATCAGGGTGCCTTTCACGACCACCGGTATCTGGCGCCCGTCCGATGAGATGAGGTTTATTTCATAAGGGGGAACTTCGCCTCCTACCTTGCGCTCAGATATTCTGGAAATAACTTCATCACGGTGCTTCTCTTCGATATACGAAAGTATGGGTGTGTCAACCAACTTATCTGCATCATACCCAAGTGCCGTTGCCAAAACTGGGTTCACATAGAGTATCTTCCCGTCCGATTCGTATACGATGATGTAATCAGGCAGGTTCTGTACAAGGTTTCGATTGAACTCCTCGCTCTCCCGCAGCGCTTCCTCTGCCTGTTTGCGTTCGGTGATGTCACGTATTACCCAGATAATATGGGCTGTCTCCCGCAGGGTAACAATCCTGGCAGACAGGACGCAGGTAATCCCGCTTGTATCTTTTCGGTGAAAAACTGTTTCGTAATCTTCATAAAACCCGATCTTTTTCAGGTCTTCGGTAGCAATCCGGTGATCGCCAGGATTTTTCCAGAGCTGGTCTTCAAAGGTTGAAGATCCGACGACATCCTCACGGGAAAAACCGGTAAGACGGAGAAAACCCTCATTGGCATCGACAATCCTGCCATCGTCGAGGCGGGTAATGAGAACGCCAGCGGGGCTATGGTGAAAGATCAGTTCAAATTCTTCCTTGGCTTCCGTAACCTCTGCATTCAGCCGCTGGTTGACCAGATTGATCAGGCCAATGGTGAAGAGAAATCCAAAAATAAAAAAGATCAGGGCTGTTCCAATCTGGACACTGGTTGGGGTGAAAAGACTTTCAACAGGTAATATCGTTAAGATGATCACCGAACGGAGAATCAGAAAAGATCCCTGGACAATCATGATTGCAGCAAGGAAGTGCGTAGAAAATCCAATTTTCCAGATTTTTTTCCCGTACAGTGTCCATGCCATTAAAAAATAGATGAGAGCAAGGAATAGCGAGATAATTGCTGTCCGCACCGTGATATCGCTAATTACATACGTAAAATAAAAATACGCTGCAATAAAGAGCGCAAGGAGAGAAAGAACAAGTCCAGGGTTCTCTTTTTTATTATGGAACCGAAGGATTCCAACATAGATCATGAGGGACCCCGATATTATCAGGATATTGGGTAGGATGATTGCGATCAGCAGGTTGGTGGTGATATCCCGGAAGAGCAGAAATAAATACCCCGTTGCCACAACGGTACTCCCGAGCGCCCACCATGCAACCCCGGGATATTTTTTGTTATTCACATAGAGAAAACCGAAGGCTAATGCTTCGAGGGCATAAGTAAGAGCAAAAATAACCGAAAGGGTCCGGATGTCGATTTCCATTACATCCCTCTAGGGAACAATGATAATTTACTGGCCGGGCGAAAAACCCTTTTTAAAAAAAAAGGATGACACTTCCGGTGCGACCGGGTGGTTTCTTCATCAATGAAGAGAACACGGATCGCTGCTGCCATCAGACACTCTTTCTGTCCTGACTTGACTTGACTTGACAAAAAAGAGAATGACCCGATCTGGTCTAACATGTTTTACCTTTTCTGTTTGGGAACAGATACATTTTTTGCATTGCTGTTTTGGAGACTTCCCCAACCCCTTTATCAACCAAAAAAAATAATCCTCATTCAGAAAAATCCGGGATCGCCTATATTAACCAAACCAACAATTTTCCATAGCTCAATCGAACATCCATCTAACTATTCTTCTCCTTTTAATTACGATTCCTAAATGCCCGGAATAGGGCAGGAACTACTAGAGCATGGCAGACTTCGTTCAGAAGGCAAATGTAAAGCGTTCGGTCTGTATTATCGCGACCCCGATCGCCAGTGTATCTTGACCGGGCATCCTGAAACATCTCGGCTGTGACACGAGGCTCTGTCTGTACCAAATCTTTTGTTTGTTTTTATGGTGTAGTGCTGGATAAGCTCCGGGTCCCGGTGCGCTGGTTACGGAAACACTGCGGAGATTGAATAGATATGACAGTAACTTTTCTTTAAGTAACGTTTTTGTCACGATTTCTTCTTTCTTCCTCATCCTTTAAAATTTTCTCCCTGATAGGTTTTCCTTCGTCCACAAAAATTCCTCCACAGGATCCCGGGCAAAACCCCTTTCGATAACTTTTAATTATCCTATGGCTTTCATCTTTCGCATCTTCATATGTATCCTTCAAATGTGTCTTAAAAAGAATTCTTCGGTACTGGTCAAAAATTAAACCTTCGAACCGCCCGTCGGCCAGTTCAAAAATATTATAATCTGTATCTTTAAAAGTCTTCAAGGAGAACCATCTCACACGTCGTATCCATAATTGATCACATATTTTTCAATAAGTGGAACAGCAGACTCTCTCCACCTTGTCTGAAATCCATTAAATTCATTTCCCGTACCATGTTTTGCAAGATGCATCTGCTGTTCGAAATACTGGTTTGCTTCATCCGGTAACACCAGATCTGTTCTTTCTACAAGATGTCCTTTCCGGAATTTCTGAATTAGATCTGGGACGAATTTCTGGAATGCACGGACCCGATTTGTGCTCTTGAAAGCGGACATAAATTATGTCACTATTTTAGGACAGAAATACTGGCACACTATTCTTAAGTCCAGAAGGTTTACCCGCCGGGGCTTGGGTTGGTGACTGACTGCCCGGGGAGATTGTGTTCGAGGATGTACCTATGCAGATCCAACAACTGCTGAACTGACTGCTCATGAGTGAACTATCATAACCATTAATATCGAAAATGGCACTTCATGATATACAGGCACCCACGGCAGAATCCGAAAGGACTTCAACCCCTGAACCAACCGCGGCCAGGTATTCTTGTGATTGCCTTTACCTTCCGATGAACAAGAGGGGAATTCCATGGACAAAAAAATGATGTTGGCAACATTTGCAGGAGGCTGCTTTTGGTGCATGCAGCCGCCGTTCCAGCAGATCGGGGGGGTAACTGGTGTCATAGCAGGGTATTCCGGCGGAACAAAACCGAATCACAGCTATGAGGAAGTCTCCTCGGGCACGACAGGACACCTCGAGGCAGTGCAGGTGACATATGACCCGGAAAAGGTCTCGTTTGAGAAACTCCTCGAGGTATTCTGGACGCAGATCGATCCTACCGATTCAGAGGGGCAGTTCGCTGACAAGGGGTCCCAGTACAAAACTGCCATATTCTATCACGATGAGGAGCAGAAACAAGTTGCGGAAATCTCAAAGAAGTATCTCGGCGTTCGCACATATTGAAGTCTAGTTTTTTAGATATCGGATCATTGAAATCCTGCGGGTATACTGCTTAGAAATAGGCAAATAAGGGCTTAGATATATAACTCAGCATATAATATTAATATGGTATGATTGCGCCC
>CAIJED010000367.1 GCA_903819595.1 uncultured Methanomicrobiales archaeon
AAATAAAAAAGACAACCAGAATACCGGTCAACCCGTTCAACGGAATTACCAGCGACATTAAAAATCCGATTGACAGGCCTAAAATTGCTGATGCGGCAAATGAAGGGTTAAAGGCAGATTGTTTTTCGGTAGCAAATGTCCTGGATACACTCCCCCAGATGGCCCCGACAAATACCACCATGACTCCATCTTTTTGCGCGACCAGCCAGCCCAGCGAGACAAGGATAAGCTGGACACTGATAATCACATTCTGGATAAGTGCCGCGATAATGAGTGCAATGACAAAACCCATGGAAAACAGAAGTAACGATAGTGCCTGTGAACTATGGAATGATTCGTGAATCCAGGCAGGGGTTCTAACAATCTGCTGAAGGCTTCTGCCGAATCTTTTTGTGCGGACCTGGAATATCAAGGTCGAGATCAGCCAGGAGAGGAGGAGCCAGAAAATCGCCCCCACCACCTCATTTCCTGGAATGACGAGGATAGATGCCAGGCCTGATATATTCCCCGGTGTTGCGGAAGGATTCGCAATGCCTAGCAGGAGGAGATGCAGTAGCCATACCACTATTGCAATCAGGATCATCCATGGAATATTTTTCATGAATCCAAGGATGGCACTCTTCACGAATGACTTCAGGAAATGGATGATACCAAGGCCAGATCCTGGAGCTCCTGATCTTTGAAGGGGGGCTCTTCCCTGCACTTGATCTTTGTTATCCGCCGGTGACACGGTACCCGGCCGTTTACCGGGAACCCAGGTACTTCCGTCCCACCGCACCCATTTCCCGTCGTTGGCCCTGATCTGCCAGTATATCCCATTTTTGTCCCGCATCCGCAGGGCGTCCACTGCCCTGATATAAGTTTCATAATTGAGGTCACCATTTTCGTACTGTGTTTTTAGTTTTGCATAGCGGAGCTCAATATCATTGACATCGGCAGGCATGTCACCTCTCCCCTGTATCACGCCTAACACTGTGAATGGGTGTACTATGATATGAGTGTTGTGCTGGGCGTTACCGAAATGCCTAACTCAACGTCCAGGTTTATGTGATAATGTCTGAATGGTATCGTTTCAACCCCGGATAGGTTAAATTAACGGGTATTTTGAGGCAATTGTATGACTATTACCGGAATTTTGCTCTGGAACTCCACCCGGTCACAAAATAGCGGAACATTTCGTTCACAAGGCGAAAACGATAGTGTATACCGGCCCCGGGAAAAAGATAACACCAGATTAAGGGCCAATTATTGGTTTGATTCGGATAAAATTCCCATTACGCAACCATATTTAGGGTCAGAAAAAAATGGGAGAAAATATGGGCGATTTAAACGAACATGAACGGAATTACTCGAGATGGGTGATGTGAATGGGTGACCTTGGTAAATGAGTGGTAAGGGAAGTTTGGAGGAACAGGGGCAACGTTGACGGAATCCAGAAGTAGCATGAATACAACAGAATATGTAGTTTTTGATCCTTCACCCCCAATCTGTTAAAAATAAAGACAAACCAGGCAACGTGTGCCAGAATAACCCCTGGACTTCTAAAAAACTTTTCCCCGCAGGAAGATGATGATATATCCTCCGTATTTTTTAACATTAGGAGTTACGCAGTAGACCGAAAGATCTTTATATGTTGTTATAATATATAATATTATACTGATAATTAAGGAGAGTGAAAAATGGTTTCCCCTCGGTGCAGTGACATTGAATACATTAATTTCCT
>CAIJED010000368.1 GCA_903819595.1 uncultured Methanomicrobiales archaeon
AGGGTGCTGGTGACCTGTGGGTCAATAGAGAGAGATTTAAAGAGTGTAACATCAGGCCAGGTACGGTTTACGGGAACGCCCGATACCGGGGAGAAGGTCCCGGGTTCTTCCGGGAGACCCTTCAAAAAAAGCGATGAAAACCCTTCAACAAGGCCTTTATCACGGGTCTGCTCTTTTACCGTGCCGTAACGGAAAACGCCCGCCTCCTCAAGGAGCCTGGACGCGACCAGTGACGAAAGGAGAGTGGTGACTGCTTCAGAAAACTGGAGTGGTGAAAGCCCGTGGTTTCGTGCAGTAATATTCCGTGCAAGGACCTCCCTGATCCGGCTTGTCACGGGGGTCGGAATTCCGTCCTTATCAGGGTCCACTGTCAGCATTCATCAGTAGTCTCATAGATGTTCAGGATCTCGTCAGCGACGTCTTTTCCTTCCCGTATTGCGATCTCCCCGACCAGGATCTCCGCGTATTCCGGAGGTACACAGGCCACACTTTCCTCACCTGCCCTGATTTTGTTGACCAGGTATGCGAAGTCAGCATCCGTCAGCCTCATTAGTCGGCGCTTAAAATCGGCCTCGTCCCTGGCATAGTGGTTTGCAACCGGCGGCAGGATCGAGCGGAATTCCACCCCCGAACCTGAACAGATCATTTCTTTGCATTCCGGCGCAAGGATACCCAGGATTGTGATATCTTTCTCATCAAGTTCGCGTGCCATGGCACTATTCCTCCTCCAACCATTTCTCCTGCAAGGGTGATGAGCCTTCGTCTCCGGGACCCCTGACCGGACGTATTATCAGGTTGCCGGATCCCTGGACTCTGTGCGTTCATTCCAGGATCGAGAGAAATGACTAAAAGCTCCTGTCATGCAATTTGAATAGCAGGGCCAGGATTGATAAATAAGAGAGTCAGCGTGCAATCAGGGCGATATGCTCGTTCGCCTTCTGCGCAAGTTCGACGCGTTTATCCAGGCCGGCAATATCGCGTACCGCTTCCAGCACGTGGACCGAATCCTCAAGAAACGAGAGGAGGTCTGTCGGGTACATATCAAGCCCGTATTCGTCGAGCAGATAACTGCTGATCTGCCGGTGTTCAAGGCCCCTCTCTCTGAGTTCAATGATCAGGATCGCAAATTTCTTTGCCGGACAGTCACAGAGTGGGGATTCTTTACAGTCACATGTGAGAAAATCATCGAAAAATGAGAGGAGCTGGTCTCTGACTGCCTGGTCCAGGTAATCAAAGTTCAAACGGTCCGAGATCGCTTCAAGGGTTGTCCCATGAAACGCGGACATCGGCAGCCGGTATCCAACAAGGCGTTCGATCTTTTTTGCACTTCTGAATCGTGCTTTTTCGGCAATCAACTCTCTGCTCCGGTTTCCTCGTCAAAATTCTTCAGGGTGGTCATCGCCTCGTTCATCGTCTCGATCTCAATTAACCATTCATCGAAGAGGGTGGGGTGTTCGATATCGTCCTTGACATATTTCCCACAGCAGGCCGCCCCGTTGATCACGTTGGCACCGATGTTTGCTCCGATCCCAAGGGCTTTCTCCATGTCTTCGTCGATCATCTTTCGGCCCTCTTTTACCAGGACCTTGATATCAGTCGGGTATCCGCCCTCGATAAACATCCGGCATGAGGCAAAAAGGACAAGCATGGTGAGCTGGAGTGACTCCACGATCTCTTCGATCTGGTCCTCAGGCACCGGTGACATGATGACTGCCTCCACCTGGCAAAGCCGATCAAGGGTCTCTTCTTTATCGAACCTGCCATTCTGGTAGAGCTTTATGATTTTAAGAACCGATACGGTGATATCCTGGCCGAAATTATACAGTGCCCTGAACCCTTCGGGCATCTCCTCGGCATCTTCTGCCACCTCAAATTCGGACTCTCTCAGGCGGTTCAACCAGTTGTCCCAGCGTTCCTGGTTATAGAATATATAGAACAATTTCATCGGCTCTGGAGCAGCCGCCGGTTTTGCTTTTTTTACCATTCTGTACAACTTAATTTTCGCGAATTAAAGAATTTTCTGTATCGAGCTGATAAAATACTGCAGGTTAAGCGGAATTTTGTATACCCTGGAATCTTCACAGCCCCCGAATCATTGACCTGGATCGAAAAGGCCAGGGAAAACCTCAGGAGAATCCCCAAAAATTTGTTTTTGCGCTGTTCCCCTGACAAACTTACAAGGCAGATAAGTGACATATAATTCCCAAGACAGGGATGATTGAATCCCTTGTCGTGGACCTGTGGTACCAGGTGGAAGAACAGACAGTTGTCATGGTCAGGTATGGGGAGCTCTTCCTGAAAAGTGAACCCGTCAAACGACATTTCATCGGTCTTTTGATCAGGAACATCAGACGATCACTTGATGCAGAAGGGCTTTCTTTCCGGTATGAAACACCGCGGGGAAGAATACTCATCTACGGAGAGGAGCCGCTAAAAATTGCGTCAGAGGTCTCGAGAATTTTCGGGGTTGTCGATGTCAGTGTCGCGACGATCACCGGAAACACCCCCAAAGAACTGATGAATGCGGCGGGAACGCTCGGAAGGAACAACCTTAAGGCGGGAATGCGGTTTGCCATCAGGGCGAAACGGCAGAAAGGTACCGGAGGGCCGGACAGCCAGGAACTTGGAAGGGTCATCGGCGGGGTATTGCTTGATGATCAGCCGGCGGCCATCGTCGACCTCAGACACCCCACGTACGAGGTCTTTGTCGAAGCACGTGAAAATGGCGGATTTGTCTATGACCACCGGCTCACTGCTCCGGGAGGCCTCCCGTTTGGTACACAGGGAAATGCACTGGGCCTGATTTCAGCAGGGATAGATTCCCCGGTTGCGTCCTGGATGATGATGAAACGGGGGTGTGGGATGGTCCATCTCAACATGGACGCGGGAAAATGGGCAGGTGGTGCGACTGCTGACGGGGCTGTGGAAAATCACCGGAGGCTTTCGCTATGGGTAAAAGGGTTTCCGCTCCGGATGCTGGTCGTAGATTCATCGCCGCTTTACGACGCGATGTCCAGGGGATTCCCCCAGCGGTATATCTGTGTCATCTGTAAGAGGTTCATGTTCCGGGTGGCTGAAAAACTCATGGCCGGTGAGCATGCACAGGTGATTGTGACTGGTGAAAATCTGGGGCAGGTCGCTTCGCAGACGCTCTCCAATCTCGCGGTCATCTCGTCCGCCGTCAGTGTCCCGGTGATAAGGCCGCTGGTGACCTACGATAAGGGTGAGATTGTCACTGTTGCCCGCCGGATTGGGACATTCAACCAAAACCCCGGGGACCTCTGCTGCAGGGCAGTCCCTGCGATGCCTTCCACCGGTGCCAACCTCGCAGAGGTCATAGCTGCAGAGGAGAAGATCGATATCGATCTGCTGATTGCCGGGGCAACCGAACGGATACGGGTCTTCACCGCCCTGAACGGTGAAATTACCATACACGATAAGCCTGAATGAGAAACGGCGACTCCCCCCGGGAGATGAAATTTTTCAATGCCCACGGATCCATAGAGACCGCCTCCACGGAATGGGGGTGGCACGCTCATGAATTTCAGGGAACCCAGGGGTTAAAATCCTTTTTGGTCGAGTATATAACGGGCGATAACCGGGTAGTTCAAGCAACGAACCCCTGATATCTTCTTATTTTTTTATACCCGGGATCTTCTTAGTGATCATACAATACCCGCTGTGCTGATGGGGATATTCCAAGTCCCTGGCCGCAGCTGAATTTCGAGGAGAAGAACACATGAAACTGCCACCTTCCTCATGGATAGTGCTCTCGCTGCTCAGTGTCGGCAAGGCCTTCACGAACAAGGAGATTATTACGCTGACCGGGCTGTCTCCCCGCACGGTCAGGTATGCCATCCAGAAATTACGGGAGAACCGCCTTATTGCGGAAGAATGGAATTTTGAAGATGCACGACAGGTCCGGTACCGCAAGGATGACCCGGATGGTTATAAGACGGAGGAGAAAGATCCTGGCTGCCGGAACTGTGCCGGGACTCAAAGGAGGTCATGTTCCGGGGCCTGATTGACCCCGGGGATATCCCGACTGACAGGATAATAAACCACCACCTCTTACTCTCTTTAATCTGGATTCTCGAAGAAACCATTTGCTTTTTTTTTCTTAACTGTACAACCCGCACAGGATATAGACATGAGTGGCACGTGCGAAGGTCGTTTGCGAACCGGTACAGAATTTACCAGGGACCACTTATTTGGAGATATCCGGTTTGTTATGTAATATATTAGTCATATTTTGTACATCATCAGTACCCCCGAGACCAACGAGATTGACACTATCTGTAAACAATGACGTCAGTTGGTCACCGGACTCATTAACCATGATGCAGAATTGATCCATTGATTCAGACGTCCCGAGGACGGTAGCGTTTGGAGATGCGGGTGAAAAATTGAAGTGGCTGATATGAGCGGTATGGTCCTCGTACAGTGGGAACAACCGGGGAACTTCCGGGACATTCAGGTTCACCTGTTGCATCTGGTGCTCCCCCATATCCGGGAAAAAAGTCCAGATTGCGACATTTCCAAGGATCAGCACCCCGACCGAGATGACAACCATCCCGATGAACAGAAAGCTGATATTAAAATCATACGGTCTTCTTGGATCCCTTGGTTTTAAGACAAATTTCCGGATTGACTGCTTGATCTTCACGGTGGCGAAGAGAACAATCCAGATAACCGCCGTGATGATGCCTATGGCCGCACCCATTTCAATATAGGTCTGGCCGAAAAGAGGGTGAAAACCAATAACAAACAGAAAACAGATCACCGGCGCGGCGATCCCTGCGACAGAAATCCCGGAAAAGAACAGGCCACCGGCTTCAAAGGTATTGATGGCATTGTATACGTACGTAAGAATAACCCCGAAAAGCGCCACCATAAATGGATAGGCCCAGACCTAATTCTCGTTCATCAGGAAAAATGAGATGATTCCAACAACGGCACAGACAATGGCAATTTTCTCCGGGAGTTTTATTGTGGGTTCCCGACATATCCGGGGATCTCCTCTGTCTTTGCAGCTGATAGAGCGCCATAAGGAAAGGATGGAGAGAAGGATTACCAGGCAAACAAGAGCAATAATAATTATTTCGACCTGGGATGTCACAATTGCGATGGCGAGAATGATGACTGCAAAAACTGCCAGATATCGTGATATGATCTTCAGGGGACCCATAACCGGACAATGTTTGTGTTCCTCCTCCCTAACGAAATACCTGCCGCAGGCATTGCGGGTTCGCGTAATTGGTCGACTCAACGTGCTTTCTGGCAGACCGAATAATTAAGAATATCCAGGAATATTTTTGGTTCGGGAGGCAAATGATGGAATATTTTCCCGTTATCAGTTAATGTCCGTGTTTTTCCAAAATATGACACATGGTACCCTTGTTCTTTTCGAAATATTGCTGGTGATACTCCTCGGCTTCGAAAAATTCACTGACAGGGACCACGTGTGTTACCACCGGTTGCCGGTAGCGGCCACCCGAATCTAAATGCATCATGCATGATTCAGCTGCTGCCCTCTGGGTATCATCATGGTAAAATATCACAGAACGGTACTGGCACCCCACATCAGGGCCCTGGCGGTCTGGTGTGGTTGGGTCATGGATATGGAAAAACTCCGCGAGTAACTGCCGATACGTCAGGATTGCCGGATCATATGTGATCTCCACAGCCTCCGCATGTCCCGTTGTGCCCGTGCATACATCCAGGTACGTTGGATCATTTAACTGGCCACCGGTATAACCGACTCTTGTCGAAATGACCCCCTTCATTTTGCGGAATGCAGCTTCCACACCCCAGAAGCACCCGGCGGCAAACGTTGCTTTCATGTACCCTGTCCCTGTTCCAGCATCATCCATGATCAAATCAATCCGTTGAAATCCTTCATGGTAATCCTATATGGGGGTTGCTATCCGGACAATACCGACTGCACAATGGGCAAATATGTGATTTAAATAAGCGGGCATCACATAGATATGAAACGAAGAGCCCTTTCACATTTCCCTGTCCGTATTACCGAAAATGACCAGGGGAGCCGGTGCCTGATGAACGAATATAATAGTAACAATAGTATCGAAGTCCGTTCGGTGACAAAAAATTTCCAGGGTTCACAGGTCCTGGACGGTATCAGTTTTTCAGTCGGAAGAGGTGAGGTCTTTGGATTTCTCGGCCCGAACGGAGCAGGAAAAACGACTACCCTGCGGATACTCCTCGGCCTGCTCAGGCCGGACTCCGGGGAGGCTCTGGTCCTTGGAAAATCCCTTGACACGGCAGATGCACAAAGAAAACGGGTGGGGGTACTATTTGAAAATAATGGTCTTATTGATCGGTTTACTGCCCGTGAAAACCTCCGGTATTATGCCGAGCTCTACGAAGTTTCTGACATAGAAAAAAGGATTAGTGAACTGCTGGAGTACGTCGGCCTTTCTGACCGGGGGGATGACCTCGTCGGCATATTTTCGACCGGGATGAAACGGAAGCTCGGTCTTGCCCGGGCGATCCTCCACAAACCTGACATCCTCTTTCTTGATGAGCCGTCCTCCGGTCTTGACCCTGAAGGGCAGAAGATGGTGCATGACCTGATCGTCGGTCTTTCCGGGCAGTCGATGACGATATTTTTAAATTCCCATAACCTCGACGAGGTGAGCCGGGTCTGTTCGAAGGTCGCCATCCTCCACCACGGGACTATTCAGGCATACGATTCAATCGAACGGCTCAGGGCCGGACCATCAGGTTCAGAAATTACGATCACGCTCTCTGACCCGGCCCTCGGGGACCGGGCCGTCGCGATGATCAACGCCCTGCCATGCGTGACCTCAACCCTGCAGGAACACGGGCATATTAAGGTTACACTGTCCGGGCAAAGCGGGTCCGCGGTCCTTGAAGCACTCATAACTGGTGGCTTCGGGGTGGAAGAGGCAGTGCGGCAAAAGCGGACACTTGAGGAGATCTACCTGGATGTCGTCCGCGAGGCCGGTGGCATACTGGGTAATCCGGAGTCGGTTGCGATACAGGAAAAAGGGAGTGTCAAAGGATGAACGGTATCCTCGTCATTGCAAAAAA
>CAIJED010000369.1 GCA_903819595.1 uncultured Methanomicrobiales archaeon
AATCAAAAAAAAATTACCAGGTATTGTGCAATAGTATCAGGAATTGTCGCAGTTTATTCATTATTTGGGATATATACGGTGATTGGAGGACTTTGGTATATCGTTGACTCGTTTCTGGAAATTTATATCTTCTGTCTCATGCCTGTAATCGGGTTGTTGTACATAATAACGGCAATATGGGTTTTTAAAAATCAATAAATCCCCAAGCGTCACTAACAAGGTACAACCCAGGCCAGATCCCAGTCACAAAGTCCAGCAAAAGGAAATTTGTCAATCACCCTAAACGCAATCGAAGCAACCGCCCATTCTAAATACCACATATGCCGTATTTTAGATAATAAATTCAATATTCGGTTAAAATGTCAGAATTACTTGGAATTGTCACAGCATCTGAGAAACGGAAAGGTCTCCTTATCCTGTTACGCGATGGTCCGAAGGTATGGGAAGAAATCAAAACCGAGCTGGACGTCACCGCTTCCGGTATGCTCCCCCAGATCAAAATCCTTGAAGACGAGGGATTGATTGCAAAAGAGGGAAGAAAGATTTCGCTTACTGATATCGGACGGCTGGTCGTTCATCACCTCGAACCGTTCGATACGACACTCACGGTCATCGACCAGCAGAAGAAATTCTGGCAGGACCATGATATCGAGGCCCTCCCCCCTGATTTTTTTGTGAGGATCGGGGAGATACGAAACCCCCAGATTATTGAAGCAGGCCTGGAGGACAGTTTCGAACCCCACAACCATTTCCTGGAAACAATTCTTCAATCAAAAAAGGTATCCGGGATATCACCGATTGTCCATCCGATTTATCCCCGGTTCTTTCTGGCACTCGCGAAACAAGGACATCCGGTAAATCTGATTCTCACGAAAAAAGCCTATGACAAGATAAAAAAAGAATTCCATGCGATGCTCATTGAAGGGCTCCAGTACAATAATGCCCACCTGTCAGTCTGCGAAGAGGAAGTAAAATTCGCCTACATCGTAACGGACAAATATTTCTCGATGGGTCTCTTCATGAAAAGTGGTGTTTTCGATTCAACGAAGGACATCGTGAGTAACGATCCCTCGGCAATCAGGTTTGGAGAGGACATGTTCTCCTACTACCTGAACAAGTCCCACCCGGTCAATAAGGAAGGAGTATACGAAGTTTAACAGGAATAGCCGGCTTAACTGTTTTTTAACGGCATTAAAACTTTTTAATGAGACTAAAAAAAATGGGTTGGTTTAAAACTTATACCAGAAGGAATTATTGGTAGTATATCGGTTTGGATTCGGTTTCTTTGAACTGAATGGCGAATCCCTACGATTCCTGAAAGTAAATGATGTTTGATAAACCGTTGAACCGTGAACATCATACGAATTTAAGGGGGATAATCCCTCAAGAAGTGATTGGAACGGTGGGGTCCGCTATGAGTGTTAACCGCATCAGATCTCCCGTTGCCCGAAGACAGGTACAGTGCCAATGTTTGATCAAATTAAACATTTCCTCCCTGCACCGGGTAAAATGAAGGAAAGGAGGAATTGATTTGAAACAATCTTTAAAATCCGGAAAACGCACAATCCCTATAATCATTCTGATAATCTTGTCTCTTTGTGCAATTGTGCCCCTGGTAAACGCATTTGAAATGCCTGGATTCTGTAACCAGCTACCCGGAGGTACTCAGATGGATGGGGAGTCGTTCAGGGAATCGCAGTCAGTCACCGATGGGTTCAGACTGGCCCTTGCGGGTATAGGTTTCCCTTCAGATGCACCAGGATCACTCGAAATGACCGATGAAATCCTCGAACAGGTAAAAAGTGACGAGAATTTTGCAGATCTGATAGAAACAGGATTCGTTTTAAAACTCGAAAAAGGAGATGAAAGAAGGTATTACGAGATCTTTCCAGGCGGGACCGGATACCAGGAAATCGTACCGAATATGAGCCGCCAAGTGGCTTTAGATAATTCCCCTCTTAAAGATCTCGCCCCTGCCTTTTGCAACAACATTCCCGAAGGTACAAGGATATTTTCAGGAACTTTAACCGCCGAAAATCAAAATATCTCAATAAAATTCCCGATGATAGCCCATTATGTACAAACCACGGAATCGATATCCTTTGGAGAACGGAATGGTCAATATATCACTCCAATCGGCCTACAACAACAGGTGGCTGTTGCATATTCCGTCCAGCGCGGAGTTAATCCAATTGGATATTTTTCTCAAGGTGGATCGTCGACTAAATGGAATTTTAACACGTCCTGGGTCGCCAATATCAGCTCTCGATATAGGTAACTTTCATTTTTAGTCACGAAGGGGGGGGTTAAACCTATCAATACCTATACGATCTGAAGAGCAACTATTCTGTCACAAATACAAAGATCCTCTGCAAATTTTAGCTGAAAAAGTTAGTGTGTCGAAGTGAAGGAGTTCCACCTCACCTTTCCATTCACCGTAAACACCCCGGCTGCCCCAACCCTATCAGATGTAGTATGTGCATACCCGAGTGCCGAAACATTCCCGATACCAATCAGTGACCGTGATCCCATGGCAAAGCTTCCATAACCATTCCCCGCCGATGAAACATCCATCGCCATCGAGTCCGGTTGCTCAGTATCTCCCTGGCTAATACCGCCTACTGAATGATAATTCAACGCATCCATCATGAACATCGTCGAAGCCCCTGCATATTCACAATAGGCTGATTTGCTAATATTTGTCCCATCTGCATCGAGCGAGTCCGATCCACACGTCACACCTGCAGCAGGTGATCCACAGGAATTAACCATCAACGACTCAGAGAGGATCCCAAGTCCCTGGCTGTCCACCTGCTGACCTGTCGAGAACTCGAGTATATCATCCGTCGACAAGGACCTCTCACTTGAATAAGTCCCGGGACCGGACACCAGGACAGATCCTGAATATCCGCCCTGCAAGATTTCCTGCCCGATTCCCAATGGAGGTGTTTTCGAAAGGTCCCCGTCGGACGCGGTCCAGGTCCAATCTGATGAACTGGATACCATCTGATCTCCTGATGCCTGCATCGATACCTCGCAAGAGGCAGCCTGGGCCGGGGTGATCCCGGTACAAGCCATGCCTAGTACAACAGCTGCGAACACACAGCCGCCGATGAGCAACTTTCTCCTTTTCGTCAGGCGGTTCATGAAGGGGCCCCTTTCCCCGAGCCGCCCGAACCCGACGGGATCCCGTATTCGATGTTGTACCATACCGATGGTACGGAAATGGTATACACTCCAAGCCGTTTGCTTTCAGCCTCTGCGACCTGCCGGAGTAAGCTTTCCCGCTCTTCGAGTCTCCGGTCGGAGGTAATCCACTCCTTGGTTTCATTCGTCATCTTATACGACCTGCCCTGTACAACAGGCGGTGCGACGGTTACGGTATCGTCGGTCTGGTCGAAAAAGTTCAATACGTTTTCAGTCGTCTGCTGTGCCTGATGTGTCTCAGCGATTGCGCCCGATGCCCTCCGGTGCTGCACAAATGCAAACACGGCACAAATAAGCGCAACAACAAGTTCGAAGAGATTAGTTAATTCTGGACCCATGATATACCTCCTTTGATTTCTGGTGTTCTTCGCGGTGGGCCTCAAACTCTGCACAGATGACCTCGTATTTCCCGATCCGTTCATAGATCACGAACAACGAAGGGTACAGCGGGAGCACTAC
>CAIJED010000370.1 GCA_903819595.1 uncultured Methanomicrobiales archaeon
GGATTTTTTGATCAAGCGTCCATCTAATTAGCTTTTTTACATCAACCCATACTCGCGGGCAAAAGAGGATGAAATTATCGAATGTTCCCAAGACTCCCAGGAGGGTACGGCCGAACTGCTAAAAAGAATCAATACAACGTGCACTCTCAAGAGGCCGTGGCATCTGTTGACCAGGACCTTACAGAAACGGATACCCTCTGTATCAGCCGGTGCAATCCCCGACGCAATTCCTCCGGCAACCATATGGGCGGCATAGACCTTTGTGAAGTCCAGGTTAAGGACCTGGGTCGCTTTTTGCAGGATCCCGTAAAACATCACGTTCGACGAGGTTTCACTCCCTGAAACAAAGGACCCGAACAACCGGGGCAGGGGCTGATAACAGGAAAATCCCGACTACCATGGTTGAAAATGTCACAACCCGCAGCGGGTGAGGTATGACATCCCTCAAAAATAGTTATGGGGTTCCCTGACCCCCTTGAACGTCATTTTGAATATTATGACCGTATTTTTGCTGCCGCTTTTCCTGCCAGGTCTTTCAGGAGTACATAATCCTGCTCTTTATCCGGTGCATTGCTTCCTGATTTTAATATTTCATAGACCTTTCCGTTTCCAAACACGATCACATAACCCCCGAATGTACCAGCTGGCATAGTTCCGTTGGGGACAGTGTACCGGTAGGCATGACTTACATTGGCGATACCCGGGGCTGGAAGTACCTGGGTAACCCATCCTGAAAGTTCAGGATAGGATTCGTTAAATACCAATCCCAGGTTGGAAGAATTCGCCGGGGCCGTGTAGACCATTATTTCCTGGTCGATGGTAATCAACCCGGCCGGGGTCCTGTTGCCGTTGTCAACCGAGACAGAATATCCGTCTACCTGGCAGAATTTATCCGATGAACAGTTCGTATCTATTATCGCCCCGCCCGTATGGCTAATGTTGAAACCCTTTGGAAGATCTGATAACTGCAATCCCATCAGTGCCGCTGTTGCCGGGAGTACGCCGGTGGGGGCTGTCGTCTGCTGTGCCTGTGCCTGTGTCATCACCGGTGTTGTTTTCGAAGTGATAGGGGTTACGGTCGGTGCAGGTGGTGTTGAGGTACAGCCACTTACGAGGATGATACCTACCAGGGCTAACAATACCAGGGATACATATAATTTCTTCATGCCATTCATATAAGTGAAGATGCTTTCCGGGATGATACGGATTTCGTTTCGTATTAGCGGGGATATTTTGCGCCACTAGCCCGTTATGGGTATCCCGGTGGACCTGGTACCCGAGGACCTGACCGCACCTTCTGCTCATAAAATCCGGCTCCCTGGCTATTGAGGCATGTTCTCCCTGTTTTTTGGATATGGTGTTGTGAAAGGGCCTGGCCATCCCGGACGCACCTGGTCTGGTTACATGTACCCGAAGGACGACAAAAACAGGTTACTATGAATGGATGAACCATCCATGGTCGTGATACTATTTCCCGTTCCGGTAGAGATGAAAGAAAACGTGGTCCAATAGATCGTAGATACTATCCCTGTCACAACCGTGATCGATGTGGAAAACTTAATCCGGTAAAACGGTGCGAATTTTTGGGTGGAGCAGTATCCGGGATTCGGGATGGGGGTATGGAATCTGCTCCGTACAGGTGGGTTTACATGAGGTCCCATTGAAAAGGATGAATTGTGGGTTGAACTTGTTGAATCAGCAGTGAAGAATAAGCTAGGGACTCAGGATAGGAAGGTGACAGGATGACACCATTTGATGACAAATGCAAAGGACCATCACGATGGGAACGGGACCTTGGAAAGTAGGAATATACCACCATGACAAATGGCCTGATTATTCCAACATACCAGGAGCCAGTATGACAGAGAGTAAGGCCCGGGACTGCCCGAGGTGTAAGATTCCCCTGGCTGAGCTGCTATCAGAGGGTGATGTTCACGATGGTTGGATATGTCCCAGGTGTAAGACCTTTTTTACGGAAGAATAAAAAACCCATTGCAAGGGTGAAGAAGAAGATCCAGGAATAATATTTCATATTCTTTTTCAGCGACGGCAGGTTTCCCACCCAGCCCCATCGATTATTAAAACCTGATAATCCTAAAAAAATATATTACCTTTGCATTGGGCATCAAATTGGCATTTTAGGCATTACCATGTTCGTTGGTACATGAAGTGCAGCATGTTGGATTGGGAGTTCCACGCCAAAATACCATGCAAGTGCAATAATTGTTCCCGCTACCGCGAGTATCAGAGCAAAAATAAGAAGACATGTCAACGCATCTTTCATTTCAAGACCTCTGATGAAGAATGTTAATGCTAATTATAAAAATGCTCTCCAGGGTTCCCACCAACACTCATCGTACGGAAATAAATCTCCTATCAAAGAAGCACGACCAAACGAGAGAACAGCACAACAACCAATCTGTTCTTTCTATTAATTTAATAGAATAGGAGTTACGCAGTAGACCGAAAGATCTTTATATGTTGTTATAATATATAATATTATACTGATAATTAAGGAGAGTGAAAAATGGTTTCCCCTCGGTGCAGTGACATTGAATACATTA
>CAIJED010000371.1 GCA_903819595.1 uncultured Methanomicrobiales archaeon
ACAAACATCGTGTCCGGTGTCTTGGAAATATTCCATTCGTAAGAAGAAGAGAGATTGTCAAGGATGATGACTTTTTTTGCACCCAGCGTTGAAAGTTTCCTGCAAAGGTTTCCGGCAATAGCACCGGCCCCACCGGTAACGAGGATAGCAGAATCCTGGTAAAATTCTGAATAGTCTGCCAGAGTATTCCCCATGTAATCCGGCCAACGGGTACTCCTGCAAGGGCGGATTTTGCGTCGCATTTGCGACCCATTTGCGACCCATTATGTAAGAACATAATAGATCGCCCTGCCAACTCCCGCCCGTTCAATCATTTCTTTGGAGACGAGTCCTGTCAATTCTCTTACTGCCGTGTCTTTTGAAATCCCCGGAAGATCCATACATACGATTCGCGTTATCGTGCCATGTTCTTGCAGATAATCTGGTCCTGGAATGCAGTTCTATTCCTGAATTGAGAACTCCCCCTTGGACCTTCATGATATGGAAACATCTCACCAGGTCACTTTCCCCGCATAACCTGCTAATAAAACTCTTCTGACTCAAAAAACGATAATTCTTTGGGTGATATACACGAACTATCCGCAGTTTGGAAAGATAGGTCCAATTGATACGCCAGTGAAAGAGTGTGTTAGATAATCTTACCCACTGGTCAGGTCATCACCGTCCGGTTAATCACCCGGATCCCGCCGGCCCGGGATATTTTTGGAGAAACATCGCAATTAATACGAGGAATCCGGTTCCAGAAAACTGCTGAAATTTATCCCGGCCACCAATCAGGGTCAGCATGGATGAATGCGCCATAGGTAGGTAATATCCCCGGCTCCCAGAGTGTGCCGGTGCACGATGGGTATCAGGTATATCGGCATATATCGATAAACCATCTGATAGATGAACTGTTCGAACAGACAAAATATATTTAAGACTTGCATTTGATAGATATGACATGTAAATAGTAATAATGATGTGACGTATGCACACAGCCGTAACCAAACGAGGGCAGACCGTTATTCCGGCAGCTATTCGGAAGCGATATCAGATAGGTGCCGGGGTCCATTTAGTCTGGTTAGATGACGGGGAAACCATCCGGGTAGTCCCCGTGCCGGATGATCCGATACAATCACTGCGGGGGCGAGGCCGGGGCCAGAAAACTACAGAACGCCTGTTAGACGAACGAAAAAAGGATCTGGACCGTGAAGAACACCAATGAGGTGGATACCCAATCCTCAATTGCAGAAATGCAATCAAGTCCATACCTTCTCGACACGTCGGCGCTCTTGTCTTTCATCGAGGACGAAGCGGGTGCAGACCTCGTAGAACAGGCATTAAAACAGGCAAATACCCTGTTGCCCTGGCCAGTCCTCCTGGAAACATATTATATCACCTTTCAGGAAGCGGGTCAGGCAGAAGCGGATCGACGCATCGCTTTGCTAAAGCAGCTTAACGTCAAAATCCTGTGGGATATGGATGAATCTACCCTGTTGACCGCAGCAAAGTTAAAAGCGGAACACCGTATTTCTCTGGCCGATGCCATTATTGCAGCGTTCGCCATACGGAGGAACGCAGTGCTGATGCATAAGGATCCGGAATTTGATGCCCTCACCGGGCTTTTGCCGATGGAGGCACTGCCTTACAAGTCTTTTGTCGATACAAAACAAGAATAGATGAAGAGCGTCCGGATTGGATATGGGAATCAATTTTCACCACAGTCACAGGATGAGACTCTGATTTATTTTCTGATGATTTAATTACACCTTTCTTTGAAAACTGCGGTTTCAGGTGCTGAACTAAGAAAAGAGGTTATCAAGGAGGATGACTTTTTTTGCACCCAGCGTCGAAAGCATCCTGCAGAGATTTTCCCCAATAGCACCTGCTCCTACGGAAACGAGGATTGTTGAATTGTAATAATATTCTGAATAGTCTTCCATAGTACTCACCATGTAACCAGGGTCCCGGGCACTCCGGCAAGTGAGAATTTTGCGTCGCATTTGCGTCGCATCATGTAAGGACATAATAGATCCCCCTGCCCAGACCCTGCCGTTGTATTCTGTTTCGGGAGACCCCTGGTCCTGCCAACTCCCTTACTGCCGTGTTTTTTGAAACCCACGGAAGATCCATACATACGATTTATGGGGTATTGCGGTTCTTTTTTAAATAGTCTATGATTTTCCGTTGAAAAATCGCGTCGGTTTAAGTTATCTCAAGCCAATGAGAAAACCAATTCGATTTTTGTGTTTTTTTAAGTGTGCACGATAAGCGTTCATGTACGTTTTTTTTTGTTGCAAACAAAGCTCTTGAATTTACGCTCTGTGCGGGAGGAAACCCATCAACCGCAACTCCCCGAAAGACCTTGCCGGTAAGGATTTCCCGACGGTATGCTCATGGGAATCGCACGAGGTACGCCCACACCGCTGCCAACTATATCATCAGTTGGAACAAGGAATCGTGATCTGCTATTCATTGTGGAGAGCGAAAGAAACCTATGAGGAGGGTACTAAAATGATGACCATCCGGTTATCGCGCTCGTTCTTACGGGATGCCTACTCCAGTCTGCGGATGCAATGGGAATAATTCGCCAGGAAATATTCCTCAAGGTGTTCACGCAACCGGGGAAGTGATGTACCGGTCCGGATCTCGAAAAATTCCAGGCACAGTTCCAGGAAATCATTCACTGCCTGCGAAAGCTCCCGAACCGAATCCGGATCGTACTTCAGATAGTGTACACGTCCGGCAGTATCGACCCCGTACCGTGAGGGAATATAATAACTTTCGAGTCGGCTCATGAAAACAAGGCTTTGTTGGAATTTGGCCTTCAGATCCCCGGAAACCGGGATTACGGAAGAATTGAAAAGTTCGATACATGATGATCCCGTGCAATCATGATTCCGGAGAGTGCCAGGCACCCCTTGGCACATTTCTCACATACCAGGCTGGGAATGAAAGATTGCAACCGGGTATAACTCCTGGCTGATCGCCAGGCTGATAGTATCCCGGTCACAGAACGCATCAAGAAAATACCGGATAGCCCGCGCTTCATCAAGGTCCGAGATGGTATCCTATCGTTGCGCCATCCATAACAATCGGATGAACATTTCTTATCGTACCGGGTAATTGCATCAGGATATCCCTGCCAAAAATAAGCCGGTTATGTTGCACAATCTCATAGACAATCGGGGAAGCAACCGCCAGATCCTCATGATCCAGGATAATGATATCGACCGGTCTCCTGATCTTTCCCAGGAGGGCATACCTGATATCGGAAATTTTTTTGATATAGGCGTTTGGAATCCGTTTCACGACAACGGCAATGTCATAATCGCTCGATGCACCGAAATTTCCTTGTGCCACGCTGCCAAAAAGGTATATCGCTTCGACACCCTCCAGTTCGTAAAGAATACTGGCCTTAATAAATTCAAGATCGCAAAGAGTGTCTGGCTCCATACCCATCTCCCGTGTGTATCTCCCGAAATGTACTGTTTCATGTTATATATAGTTGCACTGGACGCGACTCGCAGGAAAATCCTGTGTGCAATCGTGAAAAAAATCTCCTACAACGATGAATCTGTCTCTTAAAGGTCCCCTCAACAGTATCTGCAAGAAAACGATCCAGTTCCCCAATCTGGTGGATCCGTCCGGCAAATTAATTCGGAGGGACAGGGTGTTCGGCACTGTATGGATTTTTAGTCGATATCATACCCACACGAGTGAAAATTTAAAAATTAAAGGGGGTCTTAAATTATATAATTTTCATCATTCCCAGATGCGGTAATACTCTTCCCTCTATTCTACCTTCTTTCTTATTCCCTATTTTGGAATAACTTCTGGATTGTGCTTCAGGTCCCCGACTGATTTTTAAAAGTCCATGTGCTTCACTTTTGTAGTAAATGGTTCAGCTGCTTCATAATACACAAGGGTATCATCCGGGTCCACTGCGTTGAGAATATGA
>CAIJED010000372.1 GCA_903819595.1 uncultured Methanomicrobiales archaeon
AAGTATCATGACCGGGTCCGTTATCGCCCGCATACCTCCGATATCAAAGATATTGAAAGGTGCAACCAGCATGGTAATTGCAGATATCAGCAACATCATCACATAGAGGATCACAGAACCAAGAATCCACGAGACAACAAATTTTTTCCACTCCATATACAATACCTGGTACCTGTTTTTTTTATTCTTCTTAATAAATATGACATGCCATGCGCCTCGACGTGAGATCCGTGACATTCAGGCGACCAGGTCGGCATGAAGCATCCTGTGTCATAAAGGGCAAAAAAGTGTAATGGTCTTTTATGTGTGGGTCGGGGTTGGACCCTGTTGTTGTATGGTTCTTGTAAAGGAAGCTAAATTTTGCTTAATCTGTACAATGACTCTTAAATGTTCGGTTAACTCCTGGCTTCTGACAAGGGAAAGATCATTGTCTGCATTAGAAAAGAACCCTGATGCCAGGTTGAACTCCTTCTTTTGGGCAAGTCCCGCCCCGGTTTCGAGGTTAGCAGCAAACGGTTTCAACCGCGATAGATAATTTACGTAATAGGTCTTCCTGGAGTCATTGGTCTGGTCTGAAATTTCCCGGAACTTTGACATTGCATTTATTTCTTCATCCGTGACAGTCACCAGCCTGCGGGCGTAGCTCCCCAGTGCGGTATAATCCGGTGGTGTATCCCCAATGATACTATCTTTCGCAAGTTCGGTATTGATGGTCGTGATGATGTCGAGGACTTTTGATTGCGAAGCATTCAGTGCTGAGAGAAATTCCGTATCTGATGCCTGTGTGTGAATCGGCTCTGTTGGTTGTGTCTGTATTGCGGCCCCGGCGGTGATAGTGGTCGTGTTTTTTAGTTCAGCGGCTGTTGGTGTGGGGACCGGGGGTGTACCAGGGGGTTGCATGATCTGTTGCAATGAGGTACATCCGGTAAAAAGAGTGCAAAGTGCAGCAAGAATAAAAAGTACTGCAATAATCGTGCACAGGTTATGCGATCTCATATATTACAAAAGGATGGTAAAAACTATATATGTTACCAAACTATCTGATGAAAAAACCAAGGTCAACGTAGTTTGTGCAGACCGGAACGACATCATCGGTCTCCGATATTTTTTGCCATCAGGTGATACCTGATGCCCTGAGTAGCGCTTTCCGGATAATAAGATCCGGGACTTCCTGATAGAATATTTTTCCGCGAGGTACGAAGGGAAATATAATATTGCGCCTCATTTCGCACCGTCTTCCTTCACACTGCCGTTGTTCTTCTCCTATTTCAACAAGGAGGTCTCCCAGTGGCCTCCCATTAAGGATTACATGGCTTTGCGTCTCCTCAGTACCGGTTATTGTTCTTGCAAAAAATTCGAGGGTAATACCTTCCTGTTCCAATGCTGGTTGTAGGTCCTTTAAGAGTTCACAGAAGGTTTTTTTGGTATCTGACGTGATTATTGGTATTTCAGACATGTCTGGTGTGTGTTCCCAGACAATCCTAAGTGTTACGTTCATCGTGAATCACCTGCCCGGTTACGGATGATGGAGTATGATGGTTTCGTATGGTGAACCTGTTCTGTCGGTTTACTTAATTTTTCCGGTACTGGTGTGCCAGTATCGTCTCTAATGGTACATCGGGGTATGTACAATTCACGGACCGTGGAACCAAGGCAGAAAGCAAAGGTCTCCTGAAGCAGATTCTCCTGTTCTCCAGCCACCTACCGGGAGACCGCTGCGAAAAAGAACCATATACCAAATATGACCAGGAGCACCCCGCATAAAGCGATTATTGTGCGATACCGGCTGTCTGAAAGCAGCGTCCGTCCCTGGTGAACTGTGACCGAAACAAGGGTATACCAGGTAATATCCGCAACCCAGTGTCCGATAAGGAACGCTGCACCGAGTACGAGGCCCCCTTCAAGCCCCGCTACAACCATTGCACTTCCAACGGATAACCACCAGGCCCAGAAGAAAGGGTTGGCGATGCTGGTCACCACCCCTGATAGAAAAACCTGGCTGATCCCATTGTTTCCAATGGGTTCTCTTCCTGCCTCCCCAATGTGGGTACCTTCGTTCATTGTCCTGGAAAGGCTTGCGGACCGGCTCCCCATGAAGGTCATGATCCCAAATATTACGAGTGCGATACCCCCGGAGGCAGCGATCAACCACAGGTACTGACCTGCGACCGTGACGAGGCCCATCAGGATAAGGATGAAAACAACGAGTTCCACAAGGCAGTGGCCCGCAGTGATGACCGGTCCCGCATACCACCCATGTTCAAACGAGGCCCTGATTGTCGCAATCAGCGGGGGCCCCGGGGTCAATGCCCCGGTAAGTCCGATGGCAAACGCAACATGCAGCATCTCCTGGAAGGTATACACGGAAGGTTCCCCGGAATAGTATTACTAAGGTTTTACTGGATTGGATATCTTGTTACCGGGGTCCGTAGGGCCACCCGGGTGCTGAATGGTGCGCCCTGACCCGCAGGTGCAATCACAACACGAAGCGGGATTTCCTGGTCACCTGACAACAAGGAGTTCCCCCGGGTATTTATCGGTCTTACTACCTGCTCTGGCCCGGGTTCCCGTCCTTTGTTACACTACCAGTCTGCGTTTCATGAGGTTGATTGCCAGAATGAAAAGGACTGTGGTAACAATTGCAATCCATGCCAGATCAAGAAGCATGAAGGGTGTGAACAGGGTAAGCGTGATACCCCGGCAGATACTAACCACGTGTGTGAGGGGGAGGACCGCGAAGGCGAACGCCTGCAGGGCTGGCGGGAGGACCGTGATGGGGAAAAAGGTCCCGGAAAAGAGTAACATCGGTGTAATGAACAGGAACGAGGGGTAATTCAGGGCGTCAATGCTCGGAGTCACTGCAGTAAAACACATTGCGATGCAGGCGAAGAGGAGCCCTCCTAAAAATGCAAACGGGATTAGGAGCAGGGATGTGGGCACATTCACGACGCCGAACAGGATCAGCACCGGGAGCATAAGGCTCGTATAAATCATGCTCCGTGTTGCACCCCAGAGTAGTTCCCCGGCAATTACCTCTTCGATCGAAACCGGCGTCGCGATGATGGCATCAAAGGTCTTTCCGTAATACATCCTGACATAGGAACCATAGGTACACTCAAAAAATGCCGAATTCATGATTGATACGGCGACGATTGCCGGAGCGATAAAGTCAATGTATGGCACGTCCCCAATGTATCCCACAAACCCGCCAAGTCCGAATCCAAGTGCGATGAGGTAAAGGAATGGTTCGATAAAAGGCGGTACAAGGTTTACCCGCCAGGTTTTTTGGAACACATCGAGGTTACGTTTCCAGACTGTCCACGCATTCCCGGAGAGGCGGGGGATTGCGAACAAGTCCTGGATCATTCTTTGAGTCCCCTCCCGGTGAGTTTGAGAAAAACATCCTCGAGTGTGGCCGCCCTGGTAAGTACCTGCTTCGCATCACATTTTCTGAGAAGTTCCTGGGCAACCAACCGTGGGTTATCAGTAACGACCTGGACGATGTCCCCGGTCACCTCGTAGGAAATACCCATATGCGAAAGACATTCCACTACTTCAGGAGAATGTTCCGCTTCGACAATCCCACTTCCCACGTGGTCGCGGACCAGCTCAGCCGGTGACCCTTCGACAAGAATAGTGCCATTATTCATGATGACCAGCCGGTCACAGAGCCGCTCCGCCTCCTCGAGGTAATGGGTGGTAAGGACAATGGTATTTCCCAATGACCTCAAAAGTTTCAGTTTCTCCCAGATCAGGTGCCTGGCCTGTGGGTCCAGCCCGATTGTGGGCTCATCAAGGATCAGGAGTTTTGGCTGGTTCACCAGTGCCCTTGCAAGAATAAGGCGTCGCTTCATCCCGCCTGAGAGTTTTTCAATATTCACATCCCGTTTTTCTGTAAGCTGGACAAAATCCAGGAGTTTCTCTGCCCTTTCTTCTGCGACCTCCTTTGGGATCCCGAAATAGCGTGAATAGACAATAAGGTTTTCAATGGTTGAAAATTCAGTATCAAGGTTCGTCTCCTGCGGGACCACACCGATCATCGCCTTGATCTCATGGCTGTGTGTGCCGGGGTCCAGGCCGAAAACGGACAGGGAACCGGATGTCCTCGGTGAGGCACACTGGATCATTTTCATCGTGGTGGTTTTTCCGGCACCGTTTGGTCCGAGAAAGCCAAATACCTCGCCAGGTCTGACTGAAAAGTTGATGGTATCGACTGCCCTGAACGAACCGAACTGCTTGACCAGGTTGGACGCCTCGATTACGGTCTCCATAATGCGTACGAATAGGTAATGGTGTTCTCTCTACATCTCCTTTGCGGGAGTAAAAACAAAATCCCCTGATGCGATCATGAGGCTGTACGGACGGAACCCGGGTCCGGGAAAATTACACGTCTTTTACAGGCGTGACTGGAGCAGGAAGGTCGTGCTGTCCCGTACATTAACTGTAATCCCTGATACCGTGACGATGTAGGTATCCTCAATGAACCCGTCAGTCGGAAAAGAAAATGACCAGGAATTGGGACCGCCTGGCCGGCCTTCCACAACGGGTGCAATACCAGATACCCCGGTGAATGACTGGCTACTGCTCTTTGGTGCAGGACCAAAGGATGAGGAGACTACTTCAACCAGCAGGGGGTCTCCGGCGCTGAGAATCGTCGCCCCGTGGAGCGTTATCGTCTCCCCGACATGATAAGCCTTCACCGGTTCGAGGAAAAAAGCCTCCTCCTGAGTCGTATTGGTCCGGTTCCCCATACCCGGTGATACGTTGGTTTGTCCAACGGTGGCTGTCGTGGGAGGGGCTGAATCTGTCATCAGGGTCGCTACAGGTCCGGGTACCTGAGTCGTGATGTTTGAAGAGGTTGTCATGTGGGAGGTACACCCGGCGGACAACATCATGAACAGGAAAACAGCGACGATGATGACAACAGGTTTCATACAACAGCTGGGTCGTTCGCGAACAATAAAAATGATCCGGACCATCCTCAGGAAACAGGGGTTCGTTACAATGATGAAGTCGTCAGGTGTAAATCCAGGAGACCCGGACCGAAAAGAAGTCAGACGTGGGCGTTACGTTTTTTTTGGTTACAACCCGGGACCGTTCACAGGAAGAAATTGCAATCATAGTACCGGTTTTTTACCCTGGACGAAAAATATTACCCTGCAATGTCCACCCCACGTGGTCTTTCCGGCCGGTTGATGGACATCGGACCGGTACGCCGCCATAGCCTGATCTCCTTTTTTTCCTCAATCGGGGTGACGCTGATCGGCTTTTTTGCAACGATCTATATCGCCCATAATGCGGGTTCCACGGCACTTGGTGGTTTTTTTCTTCTTCTCGCGTATGTAGGGATCATCGGTCTTTTTACGGATGGGGGCGTCAGTGGAGCGGCCCTTCAGCGTATCAGTGAAGGTGAATCGCGGGATGAGTACTTTTCTGCGCATGCGGCAGTGCGCGTGGTGCTCCTTGCAGCGACTCTCACAGTCCTTATCGCAATCCGGTCACTCTTTGTCGATCTTAACCAGTCAGGCCTTTTTCTATGGCTTCTCGTCGCGCTTGTGGTATCCACAGCGGCCGGTATCATATCGACGGGAGTGTACGGGAGCGGGAAGGTCGGGTACCTCCAGATTGCTGACCTGGCGAACAATATTGTCCGGGTGATCGTGCAGGTCATTGCAGTGTACATCGGGTACTCCGTAGGGGGACTGGCTGCAGGGTTTATCGCCGGTATCATCGCAGGTCTGCTCATCAATACCCGTGTCCTTTCGATGAAGATCGTACCGTTCGGGCGCCGGAATATCCAAAGCCTCCTTGCCTATTCAGGGTGGGCGTTTATCATCGGCCTTACGGGTGCCCTGATGGGGTACGCAGATACCATTCTTGTCGGATATTTCCTTTCAAATTCTGAAATAGGAATGTACAGGACATCATTTCAACTCGCAACCATTGCACTTTTTGTGATGACTGCCCTCAGGACTGCCCTGTATCCAAAAATTGCGTCATGGATGAAAACCGGGGAGACCCGATCTATAGAAAATGCACTGGCACGTGCAATTACCTATTCACTTGCACTCGCCTTGCCAGCCGCTGTTGGTTCATGGGTCCTCGGCAGCAGTCTCCTCTATTACCTGTATGGGGCATCGTTCGCAGTGGCCGGGCCTGCATTGTCTCTGCTCTTCATGGTGGAGATCGTCACGGTCTTCCTATCGCTTGAGACGATGTGTCTTTCTGCTCTTGATATGCCGAAGAGTG
>CAIJED010000373.1 GCA_903819595.1 uncultured Methanomicrobiales archaeon
GAGTGAGTGGAATTTCTCCTCGCTCTCTTTCATAGCCCCTTCCTGTTCGGTCAATGTATTCAGGTTGGCACGGAGTTCTTCTTCTGATGCTGTGATTTCTTCGTAGGACGCGTTGAGCTCTTCGTTTTTCTTCAGAAGTTCCTCTTCAGCCAGTTTAAGTTGTGAAATATCCCTTGATACACCTAATACAGACCGGACTGTCCCATCGTCAGCGAACTCCGGTGTCAGCATCCAGTCTAACACTACGCTACCTTCGACACTTCTCCATACAAACTGGGTCTGGTGCGGTTTCCCCGTTTCAAAGACCTGGGTTATTTTCTCCTCCCAGAACAGGCTCATGATTTCATCAAACCCGCTTTCCCGATGTGTTTTACCAATTATTCGCTCTTTTACAAGTCCTGAAACCCGCAGTGCCGCAGGATTCATGTACGTGTGACGACACTGCCGGTCATATCTCATGATATAATCAGGGCTGCTTTCAGCAAGAGAGCGGAATTTTTCTTCGCTCTCCCGAAGTGCATCTTCCGATCGCTTACGTTCGGTGATGTCCATGATCGACGCGGATGCTCCAAGGTAACCTCCCTCGCTGTTGAAGACGGCAACAACAAATACCATGGCGTGAATGACTCTCCCGTTGCGGGTGAGGTACCGCTTCTCGACCATGAACCTTTCTTGTTCATGGCGGATCAACAGCATCATCTGCTTTTGGCTATCTGCAATATCATCAGGGTGCGTAATATCGCCGATTCCCATCTTGCCAATCAGGTCCTCCCGGGAATATTCCATAATGGAACAGAACATATCATTGACCCGGACAAATTTCAAATCCGGGCCGGTATGGACAATACCATAGAGAGAGGTCTCAAAGATGGCCCGGTAGTAAGAGTCACTCATCTTCAATGCCATCTCTGCCTGTTTCCGTTCGGTGATGTCATGCACCGACCCGATCAGGTGAGTACAGGTACCCACCTCATCAAAGATAGGCGCAATACTGACTTCTCCTATCAGCTGCCCTATAGGGTAACTGGTGGTTTCCTCCCAACGAATGATAGCCTTTTTTTCAATGGCTTGTTGATATTTTTTGAGGACCAGTGATAGCGACGGTTCAGGGATGACCTCTTTCACATTCCTGCCAATCACTTGCTCTGGAGGTAATCCTGTAATCCTGCTAAAGGCCGAATTGACTGATGTAAAGCGGTACTGCTCATCAGGCCCGATCGTTAGTTGAAAGAGGACATCCTCAACAGCATTGAAAATGGAAGCCAGGCGTTGTTCGTTTTCATTCAATGCCTGCTCGGCGTGTTTTCGTTCGGTAATGTCCCGGAAATACCACACCCTCCCGTAATATTTACCGGAATTCCCCAGTATAGGTGCCGAGAACCGTTCCAGTATTCTGCCGTCCCTGAGCAGGAGTTCATCAAAACTCTTCTCTTCCCTGTTGGCATAGAGGTACCTGACGCGGGAAAGGAATGCATCCGGATTGGTGAGTTGCCCTACTACATATTGCAGCACAGGTTTATCGTCCCGGGATTGTATCGATTCATGAGGAATTCCCCAGATGTTGATAAAATTCTGATTAAAATTGAGGATCTTTCCCACATTATCGACTATCAGAATACCATCAAGGGTGGCCTCCTGCTGCGTAACCAGGATGGTATTTTTAAACCGCATCTCTTCTTCTGCCCGTTTGCGCTCACTGATGTCACGAGCGATGGTTGACACGCCAATAATTGAGCCATTCTGATCTTTTATAGGGGACGACGTCAGGGAGACGTCGATAACTCTCCCATCTTTTCTTCTCCGTTTTGTTTCATAATGGTAAACAGGTTCTCCACGACTTACTTTTTGCAGGATTGTATCCAGGTCATCTTCCTTGTCAACCGGTATGAGGAGAGAGATACTCTGTCCAATGACTTCGGAGGCGGGATATCCATAGATCTTCTCGGCACCGGCGTTCCAGCTTGTGATAATGCCCTGTAATGATTTCCCTATGATAGCATCGTCCGAGTTCTCAACGATTGAGGCAAGGTCCGATATTTTTCTCTGTGCTCTTTTAAGGGAAACAGCCTGCCTGACCTTATAGGTAAGTTCGGCAAACTGCGATTTCGGCTCCCCGCCTTTCTGGAGATAAAAATCTGCTCCTTCGTTTAACGCCTGGATAACGACCTCTTCACGCCCTCTGCCTGTGAAAAGGATAAACGGGATAGTATTACCACTACTTCTAACCTTCTTTAAGAATTCGATGCCGTCCATGCCTGGCATCTGGTAATCTGATACTATAGCATCAAATTGTTTCGATTTAATAAGTCCTAGTGCAGCGGTTGCCGAATTTATAGTTTCTACGGAAAAATTTCCCGTATGTTCCAGGAACGTCTTACCGATCTCAAGGAGACCAATTTCATCATCAACGTAGAGGACCAGGAGAGTATCTGCCATTCCATTTCACTGTATGTCAGGTCTTACTATACATATTTGTATTAAGATACTGGACAACCCCTTTTTCCTTTTTTCAAACAGACCTGCATAATAATCCATTTCAGAAACATACCCATGCAGGAATAAAATCCGAATCCCGCTGAAAATTTTATGAAATGGATGGTACCAGGGATTGGAGTATATCGATGGAGATTGCACATATTCCCATATTCCATATCCAACACCCCGACC
>CAIJED010000374.1 GCA_903819595.1 uncultured Methanomicrobiales archaeon
CGGCCGCCAGAAACAGGTCGAGAACCGGATACGGTGGGACCCGGTTGAAACAAAAATCACCTCGATCAATGCCGGCTCCAAGAAAGTCATGGAGGCTTCGCCAGGCGGGCTTCTCGGGATTGCCACCAAGTTAGACCCGGCACTGACGAAAAGTGATGCACTTGCAGGACAAGTCGCTGGTCACGTAGGATTCCTGCCCCCGGTCTGGGATAAATTAAAATTCAGGGTTCTGTTAATGGAGCGTGTGGTCGGGGCGACCAGCGAGTTATCGATCGAACCATTAAAACATAACGAACCATTGATGCTTTCAGTAGGGACTGCCGTGACCGTTGGTGTCGTGACAAATACAAAGAAAGATACGGTTGAAGTGACCCTGAAGAGGCCGGTATGTGCAGAACTGGGTGGAAGAATTGCGATCAGCCGGCAGCTGGGGGCAAGATGGCGGTTGATCGGGATGGGCATCCTCACCGAGTGATGGTCCTCCTGGACACCAATGCCCTGATGATGCCCTCGCAATTCAGGATAGACCTGTTTGAAGAGCTGAGGGATCTCCTTGGTTCCTATGAACCGGTCGTCCTTCGCGAAGTGGTGGAGGAATTAAAGCGCCTGTCAGGAGGACATGGGAAAGATGCCGCAGCCGCAAGGTTTGGTCTCGAGATTTCCGGGAAGTGCACCATCGTGGGAAGTGGATCGGACGAAGGCTCAGTGGACGGGCGGATTTTAGGCTATGCCGGAATGCATGATGGTATGGTGCTGACAAACGACCGTGCACTCCGTAACCAGTTGCTTACTGCAAGAATTCCGGTTATATCACTTAAAAATCAGAAAAAACTCGGTGTGATAAGGAGATAATGGATTATGTATTACAGGATGATGCTTAGCGATAAGGTGAGAGTACCTCCTCACCGTCTTGGCGAAGCACTTGATAAGGTAATTCTCGATGTCCTCCAGGAGCAGCTCGAGGGTAGTATTGACAAGGAGATTGGTATCTTTGTCTGTGTGACAAAGGTGCTGAATATCGGGGAAGGGGAAATAATTCCCGGAGATGGATCAGTATTTTATGATGTCAATTTTGAGGCACTGGTCCTCAGGTTGTCACTCCAGGAGGTCATGGAGGGACTTGTTGTCGAGACAACCAGCTTCGGGGCTTTTGTGAGCCTCGGGCCGATCGATGCAATGCTCCATGTCAGCCAGATATCAGACGAATATATTAGTTTTGACGAGAAGAACTCACGCCTGATCTGCCAGGAATCAAAGAGATTTATAGCCGTCGGGGAGCCTGTCCGGAGCCGTCTCGTGACACTCAGCCTCAATGAGAGGGAGCCACGGGATAGCAAAATCGGGCTTACCATGAGGCAGTCAGGTCTTGGTACGAGTGTCTGGCTCGAAGACGATATGAATAAGGAAAAAGAGAAGGAAAAGGAAAAGGGTGGGGAACGTGGTAGCAAGTAACAAGAAAAAGCAGGGCAATGTCTGCCGCGAATGCCACAGGGTCGTCGAAGGTGAAGCCTGTGTCGTATGTGGATCAGGGAACCTGAGTACAGACTGGTCAGGCTATCTTGTTATCATTGATCCTGAGCGATCGGAAATCTCCAAAAAGATGAATATCAAGCTTCCTGGCATATATGCATTGAAGGTCAGGTAATGCTTCTCCTTCCTGAGGATCTAAGAAAATTTTTCAAAGACCCTTTTGGAATTCTTTATCCTGACATCGCGGATATTATTCCGCTTATTAAAGGAAAAAAGGTATATACAGTCGGGGATGTGGTCACGCATCGTCTCCTGGAGTATGGGATAATACCCACGATCGCGATCATCGATGGCCATACCATGAGATCCCCGGTTGAATGTGTACCGGTCCATTATGATCTCTGTATCAGGGTAAAAAATCCACCAGGATCACTTTCCGATGAACTGATGACAGGATTAAAAGAAGCCCTCAACTCTCCGCAGGCAATGATCTATGTGGATGGCGAGGAAGACCTGGCTGTAATTCCCCTGGTTATTGCTTCAGATGAAGGATCGATCATTTTGTATGGGCAACCGGGTGAAGGTGTCGTATTCCGCGAGGTTGATCAGGAAGCAAAGGAGAAAGCGAGGGATATGCTGGCCTGTTTTATTAAAACCCCAAATCGCCATTGATCAAAAAGGAAGAATTTTTTGACCTCTTTATGCTCCGTGGAGATCATGATCATGTTTTAAATAAAGTCGTTACCTATAATTAGAGGATATCGATGGAGTTTGAGATCACGAAGGATAAGAGAAACGAGCTTCTCATGAGGAGAGAACTCAATTTCGTCCTCCGATACGATGGTGCTACCCCCTCAAGGATGCAAATCACCGGAAAATTATCAGCACTTCTTAACATAAGTGAGAAGCACATGGTAATTGATTCATTAAAGACCGGTTTCGGAAAGATGGAACTAACAGGCATGGCCCGGATATATGATAACGAAGAGACCAAGGTGAAAACCGAGCGGCAGTTCCTGATGACCCGCGGGGTACCAAAACCGAAGGAAGAGGCTGCATAATCATGGCAGCGAAAAAAGCCAAGGAATCAAAGGCAGCCAAACGCGGTTTATATTATAAACTCGACGGGGATAAGGTCACAACCGATAAAAAATACTGCCCACGGTGTGGCCCCGGAATTATGATGGCCGGTCACAAAGACCGCGCTGCCTGTGGAAAGTGTGGCTATACCGAGTTTAATAAATAAGATCTGATGCCTGTTTTTGGGCCGGTCCTGGGGATTGAAGGCACTGCCTGGAATCTCAGTGCCGCTGTTTTTGATACATCGCTCCGGGCTATCTGTTCCCGTCCTTACAAGCCTCTTCAGGGCGGCATTCACCCGAGAGAAGCTGCACAGCACCATGCATCAGAATTAAAATCTGTCATTACGCGAGTCCTTTCTGATTTTGGTGACACGTCGGGTATTGAGGGAATCGCTTTTTCTATTGGCCCGGGCCTCGGACCCTGCCTCCGTACCGTCGCTACCGCATCACGATCGCTTTCCATGGCACTGGGTGTCCCACTAATAGGGGTAAACCATTGTATTGCGCATGTCGAGATCGGGCGCTATGCAACGGGTTGCGATGACCCTGTGACCCTGTATGCAAGTGGGGCGAATACCCAGGTAATCGGCTACCTGAAATCCCGGTACCGCATTTTTGGTGAAACACTTGATATCGGACTTGGCAATGCACTGGACAAATTCGCAAGGAGTAAGGGGCTTCCCCACCCGGGTGGACCAATTATCGAGCGACTCGCCGGAACGGGGAGTTACATTGAACTGCCATATACGGTGAAAGGGATGGACCTGGCATTCTCGGGCCTTGTGAGTGCTGCAAAAGATAGCCGGGCTTCAATTGAGGATGTCTGTTTCAGCCTCCAGGAAACGGCCTTTGCCATGTGTGTTGAGGTCACCGAACGGGCACTGGCACATAGCGGAAAAGAAGAAGTCCTTCTGGTGGGCGGGGTCGGGGCCAACAGGCGACTTCGCGATATGCTGCAGATAATGGCAGAAGAGAGAGGGGCTACCTTCCATGTGCCTGATACAGGGTTCCTGGGTGATAACGGAGCCATGATTGCGTATACCGGAAAGATCATGCTCGAACACGGTGTCAGTACCACTCTGGCCAAGTCTCATGTCAACCCATCTTTCCGTGTAGACCAGGTCGATGTGGTGTGGAGGTCTGGTGAAACGACACCATCGATCCCCATTCACCACGAGGGAGAGACAACGGCTATTGGTGCTGAAGCCATCGTCACAATTGGCCGGGATGAGGTCTGTAAAAAGCGGCAGGGGAAGGGCTACAGATCTCCGGACCTTGACCACCAGTTAATCCACGAGCGCACACGAAGCGAAGCACGTCTCATCTCAATGGCAAGAAGGGCAGGTGTACCGACACCTGTTATCCGGGATATCACGGAAGACTCTATCCGGATGGAGAAGATCGAAGGACTGATGCTCAGGGAATGCATGGAACCCCACCTTGTCTGTGAAGCAGGGAGAATGGTTGGCCGTCTTCACCGGGCAGGGATCATCCATGGTGACCTTACGACAAGTAATATCCTGGTGCGCAATGACCGGTGTGTTCTCATTGATTTTGGCCTTGCACAGGTATCATCAGAGGTTGAACCACGGGGTGTTGATATTCACGTGTTTTTCCAGACGCTGGAAAGTATGGTACAAAACCATGAATCTCTCAGGCATTGTTTTATCGAGGGTTATTGTGAAGAATTTGACCAGGCCGGTGAGGTCATCACCCGCGAGCAGGAGATACTGCAACGAGGGCGTTATTTATGAAATTGCTTGTGGTTACCAGTAATCCGCATAAGGCTAACGAGATCAGGTCATATTTTAGGGATGAGATCGAGGTGGAAGATGTCCGTCTTGAATGCCCTGAGTGCCGCCATGATGACGTTGCTGAGATCGCCCGATATAAAGCGGAATTTGCATGGGAAAAACTTAAAGAACCACTAATCGTGGATGACACCGCGTTCAGTATTGATTCCCTGTCGGGATTTCCCGGTCCCTATTCGGCCTACGTATTCAATAAAATCGGTAACGAAGGAATTCTTCAGCTGACTGAGGGGAAAAGCAGGGCTGCCCGTTTTGTTACTGCAATTGCCTATGCAGACTCATCGGGAATCAGAATATTTCGAGGAATATTGGCAGGGGAGATCGTTGAACCCCGGGGAGGGGATGGATTTGGTTATGATCCGATTTTCGAATGGAGCGGCAGGACTCTTGCAGAAATCCCCCTTGACGAGAAAAGCAGGATTTCCCACCGGGCGTTAGCCCTCAGAGAATTACACGACTGGTTGCTCATTAGCGGGACTTCGTGATGCGATATCCCACAACTGTTAAGTGGAAAGAGAGCTTTGTTTATAAGACAGAATATAACTGGAATGTGGTGTAGAAAATGGCAAGATTCCCTGAAGCAGAAGCCCGCCTTCTTAACGTGAAAATTTGTATGCGCTGTAATGCAAGGAATGCAATTCGTGCGACACAGTGCCGAAAATGCGGGTACCCGAATCTGCGCCCGAAGAACAAAGAGCGAAAAGCCTGATTCAGGCACTATAAAACGTAACTCTTTTACCTTTCTGGGCGTATTCCCCTTTAAATGTTTCAATGTTCCGCTTGTAACCGAGACGGTCCATGAAACCAAGTTTGCGCAGTTCTTCCCGAACCCGCATTACTTCTGCCTCGTCCTGCCAGTCAGCGGTATAGACATAGATCACTTTCATCTGGTCTTTTGAATCGGGATTCGGTTTTTTCGTACTGACCTTGGCAGATATCCCCAGAATATTTGCACAGGTGGCATCCCTGACTTTCTTCCAGGCCTCGTCTACCTGATCCGCTGGCAGGAAGATGAGCCATTTCCCGGCGAGCTCGTCCTCAATTGCATCGGGTGCAACAGATGGTGCCTCCTGGATAATCCAGTACATCCGGGTCGTCCCGGACGGGGTCACCCCCTCTCCATCGATAATCATTTCGTAAATCTGATCAATTCCACCGAATTTCACCAGGAGCGCTTCGGAAAGTTGTGGGTATTCATTCCCAAACTGTAAAAAAATAGCGACAAACTGATCTTTAAAGTCGACTCGCGTTTCTACCAGGTGGAACAGGTAGTTCCCTTCCGCCAGGAGCTCTTTATTCAGTGCCAGCTCGAAGAGTCCATACGCTACATCTACCAATGCTTCAGGTTCGACTTCCACCATGGTTAACCGTCCGATGTCGTGTGAAAAAAAGGTTATGTTTGGTGCCTGATATAAACCGTCCATCGGGATTCGCGTTCTTCTGCCAGCAGTCCCCGGAAGAGGGAAAAATTCCATCCTGATTCTGCCCAGGATTTTTGCAATGGTCGAATGTTTTAAGAGGAACAGGAACAAGGTGTACAAATTATGAAATGGAAAAGAGACTGGGGTCTGACAAGCAGGGTCATATTAACAATGTTCCTGCTGTTTGTAGTATACCTCGTTTTCATTGCCATACTTCTGGCGCTTGGTATTCAGATGCCATTTATGATTCTTATTGTCGTAGTCATGGCATTTATTCAGTATTTCTTCTCAGATAAACTGGTCCTCTGGTCGACAGGGTCACGTGTTATCCTGGACGATGAGTACCCTGAACTCCATCAGACAGTGGAAAAACTCTGTAAAGAGGCAGACCTGCCGAAGCCTAGGATTGCAATTATGCAGAGTCCCGTCCCCAATGCATTTGCGACGGGAAGGAACCCGAAACATGCAGTGATCGCATGCACGGATTCTATCATGCGTTTACTCTCGAAGGATGAACTCGAGGCGGTGCTTGCACACGAACTGGCGCACGTCAAAAACCGTGATATCCTTACGATGACAATTGCCAGTTTTATTGCAATGCTCGCGGCCATCATTATGCAGAATTTCCTCTTCGCATCATTGTTCAGCCGGCGCGGGGATGGGGCAGGGGCATGGATTATTGCAGGAATTGTAGCTGCAATCGTCTGGGTGGTGGCGACACTCCTCATGATGGCCCTCTCCAGGTACCGCGAGTTTGCTGCCGACCGGGGTAGCGCGTATATTACGAATAATCCGCGGGCCCTGATATCCGCACTCAATAAAATCAGCGGACGAATGGACGTTATCCCACCAGAGGCAAAGGCAAAAATTGAAGGTTCTAACGCATTTTTTATCATTCCGGCGCTTTCCGGGAATAAATTCCTTGCGCTGTTTTCAACCCACCCACCGCTTGAAAAGCGGATTGCGAATCTTGAAAAGGTTGAGGAAGAGCTTAGATTCCAGTGATTTTTTTTATCAAAAATCTTTTTTCCCGCAGTTTGATTACCGCAATACAGGTTAATGCGTGGATTAAACGTATATTGAAAATAGTATTCCGGCATGGACATCCCCGAAAAATACTGGTTCTAATCTTCTCGAGTTTTCCGGTACAGAACAAAAATATTAAAGGGGGTTACCGCAATAGTAAGAAGGCACATTGCTTCGCATCGATGGTCTAGAGGCATGACTTAGGCCTTCCAAGCCTATAGCCCGGGTTCGATTCCCGGTCGATGCATTCTGGGCTCGTGGTCTAGCTGGTTATGACGTCGCCTTCACACGGCGAAGATCTCGTGTTCGAATCACGACGAGCCCATCTTTTTTGCTTATATACGATAGACCCCGGTAGGCACGATACGAATGGCTAATATTCATAAGAACAAAGACAACTTATTACTTATGAATAGCCAGCTGTTGTTGTCACGAGTGGCAATCATTGTGTTGATTGTGGTTGTGTGCCTTCAGCCGGCCATCGCCGATACCTCATTTGAGGCGGCTATATCAATGACACAACGGGGAGACCTCTCCTATAGTGAGGGTCTGTATGCAGAGGCACTGGTGGCCTACAACGAATCTGTCGGACAGGACCCTTACAACAGCGTGGTATGGAATAAACTCGGGGTGACGCAGGGCCAGTTAGGCCAGTACGTGGATGCGGTCGATTCTTTTGACCACTCTCTCAAACTTGACCCGTATTTTGTAAAGGCATGGGTGAATAAGGGGGATGCACTGGCAAATCTGGGTAAAACAGCCGATGCGATTGGTGCGTATGACCGCGCCAATGCCATTAACCCAAACGACCTCCACGCCCTGGTCAACAAGGGAGTGAATTTACAAAATCTTGGTCGGAAGGATGAGGCCCAGAACGTGTTTACCGAGGTAATCCGGATATCAGACAAAGAAATTCGCACGCACCCAAATGATGCAAAATTTGATGCCGGACTCTGGACCTACAGGGCTTTGGCATTCACAAAGATGGGGAGGTTCCGGGAAGCGCTCGAGTCTTATGATCAGGCGCTCTCGATCGACCCGAAGAATGTGGACGCACTCAATAACAAACAGACCCTGTTATTTACCCTGGATTCGATGGGAAATGTCTCACTACCGCAACCTGTGCCTACCACGGGTGTTCCGGGCATCAAACCGACAAAAAAACCAGCGCCATTGACATCATTTATTCCGATTCTTAGTACCTGTGTACTAGCACTTTGGCTTGTATATGGGAAACGCAGGCATCCCTAAAACGGGATCTCGTGATAAAGAGAGATCATTTTTCAGACCATCCAGGATATATGCGAGGGATTTTTTTGTTTTACCACCTTATCCTCACCGACAACTGCAACCTATGCTGCAGTTACTGCCGGGGCAAATTATTTGAGGAAAACGGAGATTCAGCACCAGATGAGATCAAGATTGATCCCAATCTCCCCACCGAACTCAGTATAAGTCTCCCGGCCCTCTATGATTTTTTATCACTGGACCCTGCGGCAGTACTCACGTTTTATGGGGGTGAACCCCTGATGAGACCTGACCTGGTCCACGAAATCCTGCAAAATGCCCCGGTCAACAGGTACATGCTCCAGACCAACGGAACTCTCTTTCGAACATTAGAACCCACCGATCTGATGAAGTTCGAGACTATCCTGGTGTCTATTGACGGACCTGAGTGGCTGACGGATACAAACCGTGGTCCCGGGACATACCGGATTGTGGCGGATAATCTTCATTATATCAGGGAGAGGGGCTACACTGGGGAGTTAATTGCCAGAATGACGGTCAACGAAAGGACTGATATCTACGATGCGGTGACATTCCTTTCGGATAACGATGACTTTTGTTTTTCGTCTATACACTGGCAGATTGATGCAAATTTTGCAAACGACTTTCATTCACGCCATTTTGAGGAGTGGGTGGACCAAAGTTACAACCCAGGTATCACAAAGCTTGTCCGGTCCTGGCTGGATTGTATGAAAGCAGATCGAAAGGTATTGCGTTGGTACCCCTTCCTTGATCTGACCGATGACCTTCTTCACAAACGCGGTTCCAGGCTGAGGTGTGGTGCGGGTTATGCAAATTACAGTATTATGACTGATGGGAATATTGCCGCCTGCCCGGTGATGGTAGGGATGAAAGATTACTACCTCGGGCATATTAACCATTCAGACCCCAGGCACCTGCCTGAACTTCCTGTGCACGGAGGATGTACTGAATGTGAGATCCTGGATTTTTGTGGAGGCCGATGCCTCTACTCCGCAATCACCAGGCCATGGACCAAAGAGCAGAACAGGATCTTGTGCAGGACAATTGTACACCTCCGCGAATGTCTCACAAGGGGCCTTCCTGAAGTGTCAGGGCTGATCCGGGAGGGGGTTATCAGCCCGGATTCGTTTTTTCACACGAAATTCAACGGGTGCGAGATCATACCGTAACTTATTAGAGCCGGAAGATATGATCCACGACCTGATCGCGCCATCATACCCCGATATGGTTTCCAGTCAGGAAAACGGAACCTCTCACATTGACCGGTGAACAATCATGTCACATGTCAGGTGGCAACGATAAGGTCCGGGGAAGAGATGATGTAAACCACCCATATTGGCGGACGACGGTTCTTTTGCAGGGGCCTCTCATGGGATGATTTTATTACAATATTGCCGGATATTGCACCCAGAATCATAAATGACAGCATTTCCACTTTAAAACCATGAACAGTCTGTTTTAACCATACGTAGAAAGAGTTGGACAGGGTCGTAAAAATCCGGTTCAGGGAGTACATTTCACTTTCACCCCGTGCCCGGCACCCATTTATATGATGAATTACCGGATGTTTGATTGCAGAGGCGGACCATTATTTGCGAAAAAAATAATCCTGACCCCGATCTCTGCGACCCTTATAACCTTGATCGGAGAAATCCTGGTTACCCGCTATTTTTGGGTTTCTCCAAAAAAACCCCCGAAACATCTTCCTGTACGTAATTTTCTCCGGATTAGCCTGATGTCAGTTTTGGTGAACATACGGTGCCATTATTTGGATTTGATAATCTGGATCAAAAACTACAATTATACGAGCGGTTCACCGCTGGTCTGGCCACAGCCTTATTAATGAGACTATTCATTGGTGGGTGAGATCGTGAGCACACTACCTGAACTCATATATCCAAGGGTATGATTGTAGTACAGATGCAGAAGAATACTCTCTTCCTGGCGATCGGGGTACTTATTATCGCCCTGATATTGATACTGCTATTGGTGAATCAGGGCTCACTCACGGATAATGCCGCGACGATAAAAACCGATGCGTTGCAATCCTCAAATATTCAAAATAACGTACACAACTGGACATTAGTCCCACTCCATGATGTTTCGACTTCCCGCACCTTCAGTATCCGGGATCTCGAAGGAAAACCTGTATTACTGTTTTGTTTTACCACCTGGTGCTCGATCTGCACTGCCCAGCAGAATGAGATTAAACAGTTACAGGTCATGTCACCAGGTTCTTTTACCGCGGTCGGGGTTGATATCGACCCGTATGAAAATGAAGCAGTGGTACGAAAACACCAGTCTGATCACCAGTTTTACGGACTGTATGCTGTAGCACCCCCGGAAATGATCAATGAACTGACCAATGAATTTGGTGTGGACATTATCTCCCCTGCAAGTGCTCCGATGCTCCTGATCTGCAGCAATGGCACGGTGACAAAACTAGGACGGGGAATAAAATCCGCAGAGTTACTTAACCAGGATATCCGGGTATGGTGCTAGGTTGGATCTGATCACCGCCACAGGAATTTCATTTTCGGCCGGATTGTTTGCACCACTTGGCGCCGTGTGCGTTCTCCCACTCTATCCTGGATATCTTGCGTGGCTGGCAAACCAGGTCGCCGGGCGAAATGACAGTACATTGCTCTTCCGGTTCTCCCTCATCGTAACAGCCGGGCTCATCTTCGCTTTTCTTGTGGTTGGTTTTATCTTCACCTGGATATTACGGTCTTCATTGAGTGTGGCCACGGGTATAATTTCCATGATTGCATTTATGATCCTGGCAGGAGCCAGTGTATGCCTTATTTTGGATATTGATCTTTCGAGGATTATCCCCACACCGAACTTATCAAACCATGCCGGACCATACGGGAAAGCGTTAATATTCGGCCTTTTCTTTGGCCTGATCATCCTGCCCTGCAACCCTGCACCGGTCATTCTCTTGTTTGCACTCAGTGTGACGGCAGCTGATTTTTTGGAAAATATTGCGATTCTCATCGCTTTCTGTATTGGTATCGCTATTCCAGTCCTTCTGATATCCGTTATCCCGGCCGCCACGAATAACCACCTGGTGCGAGTTCTTGCGAATCACCGGAGAATAATAAATGTCGTATGTGGTCTTTTCATGCTGGGCCTCGCACTCTATTACCTGGTCTGGATATTTCACCTGCCAGACTTGCTGACCATGTCGATGGCGAGTTTTTATCGGTGAATTTTGAATATACTAATATATTTTTAAGTCTTTTTTCATACGAGATGTATGGCACTTCGGTCGATTAACCTTCCCGGAATTGGCACAAAATATGAGCTCGTGACTGACAAGGATGACACAATTGCCATTTTTTTCCTCAAAAATGGTAATATCCAGATGTACACCCTCCCCCATGACGGCCATACCCCCTGCGTGGCTGAGCTCACCACGAGTGAAGCGAGGAGGCTTGGTACCATTATGACCGGGGCCATTATGGAAGCTGACAAAGAGAGTGTTGAGATCGCATTTTCTGCCCTTTCGGACCTTCGGATCAGTATCCATACCTATGTTATCGGAAAGTCGATGGCTGGCAAGTGCATAGAAGACCACCAGATTCGTGCAAAAACGGGGGTAACAATTATCGCCGTATCAAGGGGGGATACGAACATTGTCAATCCACCACCAAGTTTCATGTTTCAGGAAGGCGATGCGGTCGTTGCCATTGGGGAGACCGATCAGCTGAAAACATTCGAACGTGAGTTTATGGTGGGTTAATGGAAGGACTCATCATTGCCCTCTTTGCCTGCCTGGTACTGCTTATCATTACAAAGTACCTCTCTTGGCCGGTGATCCCTTTCTATATTATTGCAGGAATTATCCTCGGGGCATCAGGACTGAACATCGTCCAGGTCAGTGAGTCCTCCACGTTTTTCTCCGAGCTCGGGCTGATCTTTCTTCTTTTTTTCATGGGGCTTGAGATCAAACCGGCGCGGATCCTGTCCAACCAGAAGACCTTCTTTTCGAGTGGGTTAATCGATCTCAATATCAATATGGTCATTGGTTTCCTGGCGGCATACATCATCGGGTTCACGTTGACCGAATCACTCGTTATTGCAGCAGCATTCTTCATCAGCAGCACTGCAATGACCGTTGTATCCCTGGTAGAGAATAAGAAACTGATGATGAGGGAAGCAGAAACAATCGTCTGGATGATGGTATTCGAAGATATTGTTCTGATCATTTTTCTTACACTTTTATCAACGTCACTCACCAGTCCCCTTGCATTTATCGGTAAGATCGCGGTAATCCTGCTCGGGTTCTATATGATATCGCACTTCGGAAAGAAATTAATTGTAAAGGTCATGAACCGCGACGATGAACTCCCGGTGTTCCTTACCTTTGCCGCAGTCATCATCATTGCATTCGGGTCGAAAGCCATCGGTGTACCCGAAACCCTGATGGTAATCGCGTTCGGTACAGCGCTCGCTTCAACGGATCCTGTCGCATTTGAAGCTCAGGCCAGGCCATTTAAGGATGTATTCCTGATAATATTTTTCGTCTTCTTTGGGATCAGCGTTGATTTCTCAGGAGGAGTCCCGGTGATGCTGATTCTTGCCCTTAGCATCCTTGCCGTCATTTCCAAACTTGTCTCAGGCCTGTTAATTGGCAAGGTCGTGCACCGGAGTAAGAGGTCCGGGATCGAAATCTGGGCAGACACCATTGGAAGAGGTGAGTTCTCCATTGCACTCGCTGCACTGTATGGCTCTCCTATAGTATCTTCGGCGATTGCCGCGATGGTCATTATCACCTCAATTGTGGGCTCATTTGCAGCAAAATATAGTGGAACCCTGCAGGACGTGTTTACGAGGGGCAGAAAAAGAAATCCGGATCAGATAACTGCAGGAAACAGTGAAATAGCAGGTTGAAACGACCGACCGGATTCCAGATACTACACTCCGTCAACCCGGAAAAACACGATACGCCACCGGACGTGAAAATCATTGGGGTAAAATCAGGGATCCAGGGGTGACAGTTCAGATCTCACGGTGAGAAACACCGGCCCCCTTACATCAATTTTTTTCTTGCTGTCTGTAATGGCACGCATTGCATACCCGGCGACCCTGAGGTTAATATCGCTCGGGAGCTTGGCCATTTTGACCTGCACGGTTTCCGACTTTCCACAACGGGCCGCGCGTTCTATCCGTGCCGCGGCAAGGGATGATGCGGCATCAAGGTAACTAATCCCCGTGGGCGCCCCTTCAAGTCTTACCTGTTTCCATTTCTCAATATCAGGCACCCCGAGAACTGATCCCTGGAACACAAAAATTTCATTGAAACAGGCAGGGCCGCATAATTTCGAATTGGACTCGGCCTCCTCGACAAAAACCGTAACCAGGTGACCAGAAAGTTCTCCTTCCCATGCCTTAAACGAGCAGGGTCCGGGCGCAATGGCATGTAATGTTGCTGTACTCCGGACCGTATCAGCGATCATCTGCCCGGTCGAAGATACCGGTTGTTCACGGTACTGGATGGCGCGCGCTATCTGGCGGTCAGTTAATAGTTCTGGGAAGAACTGGGGGTGAGTGAGCTGACGTACGTCGTTTGAATGATAGTGGATCATCGCAAGCCGCTCCACCCCGAGTCCGAGGTTCATCACCGGGACCTCAATTCCATATTCTGCAAGGGCCGACGGGGAGTACATACCGAATGTTGCCACCTCGACCCAGTCGTGGACCGGGTGCCTCGCATACACTTCAGTCTGTGTGTCAGGCATATAGTATTTCGACCGCTTTTCATCAGGCCTGAACTGGAAGTCCGTGTAACCGAAGGCCGATAACAGCGACTCGCTGACGGCCTTTCCCTCTTCATTGGTGACATCATCCCCGGCAATGATACACGATGCAGAATGGTAACTCATCAGCCGTGTTGGACCTTCTTCCTGTTCCCTCCGGAAACAACGGTCTACAGAGAACATTCTGATGGGTAGGGGCTTTTTATCCCAGATTGCCCCCAGTGTCATGAACCACCCGCTGGTCATATGACTTCTAAGAGTGTTCCGGGATGATTCAGGAGAAAGAGCCCGAAACTCAGGGAATACCGAATCGAGGATATGGACAACCAGTGCGTCATCGATCCCAAGGACCTTCGATAGTTCGTAGGTCAGTTCATCCCCATCTATCTCAGATTTTTTGTATGCATGGAGTGTCTCCCGCAAGCGTTCTTCGGTCTCAGTTGTCATTGGTGTAAACTGCAGGGACGACGGTCTCTCCAACTCATTGTAAGCAGTGCTGGCATGCGCGAGCGGGCTGGCATGGCTTTTCAGGAGATCATTGATCTCATCGAGCTGTTTCCGGGCTATCCCGACATTGGGCCTTGGGAGCCCGCCCAAGTAGAAAACCCTGTCAAGGACGGCCGACGCCTCGGGGCCGAACTGCCGGTAGACGTCCTGTTCATCGATAATAATCGGATTTGCAGCCTCGTCAAATCCAATCGAGAGGTAGGTCTCTCTCAGGCGGTTAATAGTCTCAAAAATCGGGTGGGCACGTGCCCGCTTGTACTCAAGTCTCGGGTACCGGCAGTTCGGGTATGGGGGCGTCAGGATTGACGGGCCTTCGTGCCATGCCTTCTCGAAATTTTCTTTTGACCGTTTTTTATAGGAATCCGCATCAAATCTCATGACTCTCGCTCCAGGCAGACAACCCGTGAAAGGATATTTTCATCGGCCACAACATATCCTGAACGCTCTGCGATCTGCTCCGCAAACTGTCTCACATACGCATGTTCAGGCATGTTGCATCGCTGCAATCGGTTTCTACTATATCCGAGATACATATATCCCTTCACCTCAATGAAGTCTGCCTCCGAGTCTGCAATCAGTCGTGCATATCCCGCCGGGTCAGAATCGTTTACATCCTGCACAAGAGTCACCCGGACTGCAGATCGTCTGCTGTCCAGAAGTGAAAGACTCTCCTTCAGGCTCTCCCAGCTGTCTTCCACAGGCCGGCAGACCCGCTCATAGGTAGCCTCGTCC
>CAIJED010000375.1 GCA_903819595.1 uncultured Methanomicrobiales archaeon
ATTCCACCGACTTTTCCCACACCCGCCACGAGAATATATGATATCACAATCACTGGCAAACCGGTGGCGATGGCAAACACTGCCGGAATGAGTACCGGGTCCCCGGCAGCGAGAGCGAGCGGGATCAGCATGGCAAAGAAGAGGACAACGCTGAACGGGCAGAAACTCATGGCAAAGATTACACCGAGCAGGAATGCCCCTAGATATCCCCTTTCTGCAAGATTTGCGGTAATCCCTGAAGAAAAGGTGGCGAGTTTGCATGATCCAGGCAGACTGCCAAAGGGGATGATATCGAGCAGGTAGATACCGCACGCAATGAGAAACGGCCCGAGCAGCAGTTCACCGTAATGCTGGAGACCCAGTGCGATAAACTGGATATTCATCCCGAAGTAAACGATGACTGATGCCACGGCGACATACGCCACCATCCTTCCAAGGGTGTAGATAATCCCGGCCAGGAGCGTGTGACGGCTGTTGTCGATTTTTTTCGATATAAACGCAATTGCAGTGATATTCGTCGCGAGCGTGCAGGGACTGAAGGCCGTCATCAGACCGATGAAAAAAGCGGCGACAACAGGGATCCCACCGGTCCCCATCGTCTCCATCACCTGCATAAAATCCATCAGGTAATGACTCCATTAAGCCGGTTTCTGATTATCGGCTGGAGATACTGCGCAAATTCTGTTTCATTGTTAATTTTATACCAGACATTGACATTCTGCTCCTTGTGGAATCCGTTCGCGTCATATACACCGATCCATAGCGATGACCCGGTTACTTCGTATTTCTTAACAAGAACGGCATTCTCCGGGAGGTCGAGATTGACTTCCTTAAACACCAGTTTTCCCGATGCAAGTTCAGGGGCAAAGAAGATGTTCACCGTCTCATTTGCATATTCTCCAAGTGTCCTGCAGGAATAACACTGCTGGGCCGGGTGGAAATGCATTACCTCAACACGCTCGACGCCGCTGGTACTACTCGGTGTCTGTGAAGCAATCGCACCTTTACCCGCATGTGCCGTGAGGGATGAACATCCTGCAACAAAAAGCAGGGATATCATCATGCAGGCAAGTATCAGGGGAATTATAAGATTCAGTTTCCGGGGTTCCATGTAGTCATACTCCCATCTTTTCTGTGCATTTCAGTGCCTGTCGCCCGCGATCCGTGATATGATAAATAATCCAGTTGCCCTGCTGCTCACCTACAATGAACTCCTGTTCCTTGAGGATGGTGAGATGGTAGGAGAGTTTTGAGTCTGCAATCTGGACAACGGCCTTGATCACACAAACGCAGAGCGGCTGGGAGAGAAGAGCGTACATGACCGTAAGGCGGATAGGATCGGCCAGTGCCTGGGTAAGACGGCTGCTCGCATAAAGTGCAGCCTGTTTCGGGATCCGGGCGAGAAGTCCTTCCATCCCCCCCTTTTTATCAAGTTCATTCCGTATAGGATCTGGGATGTCCCGGGTAACATCGCAGCATTTTACCGGGCGTGAACGTGTTCGTGTCTGTGGCATAAAGATTCAAATTAATATGAAATGGTAAGCTATATATGTCTTCCACTGACAATATAATTTCAAGATAATTTGAATCTCAAGCTGCTGATGCAGTGGGAATTCTGATAAGATGGCTATTGAAATAATTCTGAATATCTACCTGGCACATATGAGGTACCGGAAATGACTGAATGTACGTGCATAAAATACGAGGGAGGTGAATCTGATGATTCCTGACATTTTACAGATGTTTGCTGACTGGGTCACGTATTCGGTACTAGGGATGGTTGCAGGAAGCCCGCTTGCGTCATCAGTCAATTTCTTTATCTACGACTCTATCAAGGTCACCGCTCTTCTGGCAGTTATCGTATTTTTTGTCGGGATTGTCCGGACCTTCATCACCCCGCAAAAGGTGAAGAAATGGGTTGGTGGTAGGACGGAGGGGGTTGGAAACGTTCTTGCAGCACTGCTCGGAATCCCCACACCCTTCTGTTCATGCTCGGCAGTCCCGTTGTTCATCGGGTTTGTCGAGTCCGGTGTGCCCCTGGGGATTACGTTCTCGTTCCTCATCGCTTCGCCATTGATCAATGAAGTCGCCGTCGCGATGCTTTTTGCTTTATTTGGTTGGCAGATTGCGGCACTCTACATTGTATCAGGCCTGATCATCGCGATTGTTGCCGGCATCGTTATCGGGCGTCTCCATCTGGAAGACCAGGTCGAAGAGTTCGTCTACAAATGCAAATTACATGACCAGCCCGACAAGGTCATGACCTGGAGAGACCGGACTGACTTCGCAATTGGTGAGTCAAAGAGTATCACCCTGAAGGTCCTGCCCTATATCCTCATCGGTATCGCGATCGGTGCAATAATTCATGGGTACGCACCAGCTGATTTCCTCGTGAATATCGCAGGTCCGGATAATCCTTTTGCAGTCCCCATCGCAGTTTTGATAGGAATTCCACTCTATTCGAATGCGGCCGGAATGCTCCCGATTTTGGATGTCCTCACATCAAAGGGCATGGCGTTTGGGACAGCCCTTGCGTTCATGATGGCAGTGATCGGGTTATCACTCCCTGAGATGATCATCCTCCGGAAAGTAATAAAGATAAAACTTATCCTGGTCTTTGCAGGAATTATGTTTGTGGCAATTACGATAACCGGGTTACTCTTCAATGTGATCCTTGGGTAATGGCGGGTATTGAAAGGTGACAAAAAATGG
>CAIJED010000376.1 GCA_903819595.1 uncultured Methanomicrobiales archaeon
ACCTATCTGGTTAATTGTATCGCCATTCGGTGGGAAAGGGTCTACCCTTAAAGGTCTGGGTTATTTCTATATTCTTCGAGATGTATGATCCTGTGACTGGTTCCCATGCAGTCAGATGTACCGGGAAATAAGCTAAAACGCGAGATTGGTCTTTTCGGTGCGACCGCGCTCGGTATCGGGGCAATTATCGGGTCCGGTATTTTCATCGTAACGGGTATTGTTGCCGGTGTTGCAGGCCCAGCAATGATTATTTCTGTTATCATCGCCAGTATCATCGCTATATTTTCGGCTATGAGCGTGGCTGAACTGGGTGCATATCTCCCGGAAGAGGGCGGTACCTATGTGTATGCACAGAAACTTATCTCACCATTTGCCGGGTTCATCGCCGGCTGGATCTGGATCTTCTCCAACATCTTTGTCGGGGCGGCAGTCTCACTGGGATTTGCCCATTATTTTGTCACGATCTTCCCTGCCATCCCGGTAAAAGTTATCGCCCTGGGGATATGCCTTATTTTCCTTTTCATCAATTACATCGGGCTCAAAGAATCGGTCATGTTCAACAATATCCTTGTCTCACTTAAAGTCCTGATCATCCTGTTCTTCGTTGCATTCGGACTGGGATTTTTCCACCCTGGGAACTTTTCCCCCTTTACCCCGGATGGATCGATGGGGATTCTTAGTGGTGCAGCCCTCATCTTTTTTGCCTACACCGGGTTTGCCCGGGTTACTATCATGGCTGAAGAAGTAAAAGACCCAACGAAAACCATACCCCACTCCATTTTTCTTGCGCTTGGAATCTCAACCGTTATTTATCTGCTTGTGAATATTGTCGCCGTTGGTCTGGTCGGTGCCCCTGCTCTTGCAAAATCAGGCTCCCCACTTGCCGATGCACTGAGCATGACCGGAAGTTCAGGGGCAGTTCTCCTGATATCCGCCGGGGCGATGATCGCAACGGCAAGCGTGTTGCTGACCACCATCATGGGGATATCCCGCATCGTCTTCTCCATGGCCCGCAGCCAGGACCTCCCCTCCCTGTTTGAGAGGATCCATCCCCGTTTCAGTACACCCCATTACGCCATCGCAATCACCGGTGCCGGTATGATAGCAGCCCTGCTCCTCGCTGACCTTGCGCTGGTTGTTGCAGTCAGCACATTTGCCATGCTGATTTACTACCTGATTGCAAACATCGCTGCATTCCGTCTGCACCGGGAGCATAGACTGTACCCATCATGGGTCCCGGTCATTGGAGCGCTGAGTTGCATTGGGCTAATTGCATTTCTTAGCCCGAATTCGTGGATCATCGGATGTATCGGCCTTCTGATTGGTGGTGTATGGTTCGTTTTCCGGAAACGGTTTGGCGTATCATCTCCCTGATGGTGGGATTTCCCCGCAATTTTGAGTTAAAATTAATGGAATTCCACTAAAAACACAAATTTCGTTGAGACGGCCCCCGTGTTTTAGGATTTATTGTTGGGTAACCGGGATCACATGCACTGCGGACGCCTTGAACGTGGCATATACCCTGCTTCCAGGTTCAAGATTCAGGTCACGACAGCTCTCACGGGTGAGAAGTGCCGTGAGCGGGAACCCTACATCAAGGATTATCCTGACCGTGCTCCCGAAGGGGACAACCTCTGAAACAGTTCCATAAAGGCAATTACGGGCGCTGGAGACAAAAGGAGCCTGTGAAAGGATTACATCTTCAGCATGCAGGGTGGCAATCACTTCCCCGAAAATATTGGAAACGGCATAGAAATACGGACCATTTCGGGTAGTAATTTGGACAATATTCCCGGACCTTGACGAATTCCCACGGATAATATTGCCGATACCAAGGAACTCTGCCACAAAGGCATCGGACGGATGCAGGAATACATCCGATGTTTCCCCGGCCTGGATAATCCTCCCCTCCCGCATGATCGCTATCCTGTCTGCAAGCGCAAAAACATCGTCAAGGTGATGGGTAATCTGGACAATAGTAGTCCCGGTAAGCTTCCGGATCCGGGAAAGTTCCATTCGCATACGGTCCCGGGTGCGGGTGTCAAGTGCACTCATCGGTTCGTCGAGAAGAAGGATTTCCGGTCTCATTACGAGTGCACGGGCAAGGGCAACACGCTGCTGTTCACCACCGCTTAACGAACCAGGATATCGCCGGGCCAGGTGACCGATCTCAAGCACGGCACTTATTTCCTCTATCCGGGTACGTTGCTCATCGTTGGGGATTTTTTTCTGGCGCAATCCGAACGCGATATTCTCTTCGACCGTAAGGTGGGGAAAAAGCATGTAGTCCTGATAGACCATGCCGATATTACGCAGATGGGGTTCGATCGATGTGATCTCACGATCGCCGAGAAATATCCTGCCTGAATCAGGTGTATGTATCCCGGCAATGGTCTCTAAAAGAACAGTTTTTCCCGCACCGGTGGGACCGAGAATAATGAAATATTCATCGGGTAGTATCTCAAGGGATACATCCTTTACCGAGAATTCGCCCAGGGTGACGGAAAGAGATTCTATGCGTAGCATTGGCTTTTACCTCCTAGAAGACATTCACGCCCCGGTCAAAGTATTCCACAACACACAGGGTGACCAGTGAGATCAGGATCAGGATCGTCGCTGCTGCAACGGCGAGGTCCAGGTCGCCCGCCGAAATATTGAGATAGAGCGCTATTGGCAGCGTTTCAGTCCTCATGGTTGTCGCACCGGCAAGCATCAGCACCGCCCCGAACTCCCCCATCGCCTTTGACCAGGTGATGACGGAACCAGTTACGAGACCCGGACGTGCCATCGGCAGGGTGACCTGCAAAAAAGCGCCTGTGTCGGTGCACCCGAGCGTTTTTGCCACGTATTCATATCGTGGATTGATTGTGGTATATGCGGAACGCAAAATCCGGATCATGTAGGGAAGGTTCACGAACACCTCTGCAACAATAATACCAAGCGGAGTAAAAATTACCATAAAACCAGCCTGTTCCAGCGCCTTTCCCCAGGGAGTTGTACCAAAGAAGAGGAGGAGGGCGATACCGGCAACAAGCGGAGGCAAGGTGAGTGGAAGAGTCAGGGCAAGAGTTGTTATCCTTTTTCCAAAAAACTGGTACCGGGCGAGGGAATAGGCAACCGGGACGGCAATGATGACACAGATAAAGGTTGAAACCACGCTTGTTACCAGGCTGAGTAGGATTGCAAACCGGATTTCAGGACTCGCAAGACTTTCAATAAGAGCTGGCAGGGGGGCATACAAGACCAGGCCGAGGAGGACTGCGCTGATGATAAAAAAAGTGAGATAGGTCAGCGTAAGTGAGAACCTTTTCATCAGGTCACCTTCCCTGCCATTACCGGTGCTGCTGATTTTCTGATATCTCCTGCTGGGCACGGATGCTGGTCTCACGAATCCTTTCAATATGCTGGGCAGACACCCAGCCCGTAACAGCATGGGGGATACTGTCGAACGCAGGGACGTAGGGTTTGACATCAAGAACAGGTGTCCCATCCAGAAGATCGATGCCCCTGACATGCAGTACCCCTTCTGTGACCCGGGTTAGTTCCACATAAGAGATTCCGATCGGGTTAGGGCGGTTGAAATGACGGGTGGCAAAAATTCCATGGTGTGCATCGCCGTCAGATAATGGCTGCTCGATCAGTGCCCTCCGCTCCGCCCTGTCAAAATGAGAGAGGATGATGAGATGGGAGAAGCCTTCGATACTACCGAGCCCTTCATGATATTCCGGGAAGATCTCAATTCTGCCCTCTGCCTGTGAGAACGTACTCTGGAACGGGGGAGCCCCGGCACACCTGAACGGTGAATGGGTGACGCCAATTGGTTGGAAATCCATCTTCATAAACCTCTTCTATTGGAATATTCTTCTAGGGCTTAACACTTGCATATGCCGGATCAGGGTAGATTGGGAACCCATGCTTTGCAAAGAAGGCTTTCCCTTCATCAGATGCGACGAAGTTTACAAACTTATTTGCTGCATCGGAATTCTGGGTAAACGTAGTTGCACCAATGGGTGTGATCAGGACTACATTGTCACTGAGTGGAATGGTAATTGCATCCATCGTGCCCGGATTAACCTGGTCAAGTGTCAGGAGTGCAGCATCAGCCTGTCCGAGGTTCATAATCACAGTGAGTTCGTTAATAGTGGGTGTACGGGTGACGACATTTTTCTCAACTGCTCCGGTGATATTGAATTTCTGGAGCATTTTTGCGCCTGCTTTCCCGATCGCCGTGGCGTTGACGTCACCCAGTGCGATTTTTAAGCCAGGTCGGGCAAAATCCCTGATTGATGTGATGTTTTTAGGGTTCCCTTTCTGGACTACAATCACGGGTACATGGTAGGCAACGATCTGGCTTGCATTCACGAGGCCCTGGTCCTTGGCAGTCTTGAACTCAACCGTTGACCCGGGCATGAATACGTCACCTTTCTTCGAGAGATTCATCTGGGAGACGAGCGTCCCTGCACCACCGTAGTTATACTGGACCGCAATACCATATTTCTTTGTGAATACAGACCCAATCTCGTCTAGCGGCGCCTTAAGTCCTGCACCTGCATAAACGAGGATACTTTCCTGTGGGGACCCGGAAGTGGTTGTTACCGTAGGGGTACTGGCTGGAATATTACCCGACTGGGTAGAGGTGCAGCCTGAAATAAGTAGTGCTCCTGCAATGAGGAGTATAAGCATAAATCCTATTTGTTTACTCTTCATCTTTAATAATTGGTATAAGTAAAATAAAAATGTTATCAAATAAAGCAGCTGAACATTCCATGGCAATCAGGAGTGCATCTGCATAGTAATCCCAAAAAAAATTGTAATCTCTTTTTGATTCGTTGAAGGAACCATTAACTACAGAATTAAATTATCTCATTCAGCAGACAGCCTGATTCCGAAAAAATGAATGTTCGCTGATTTTTATTGCACTCAATTATTCAATTGATGGACTACCTCCGCTCTTACTTTGTTCAGGGGGATTTTCAATATACGTGCGATTCGTTTCAGGTCTTCGTATTCCGGCTTTTTGGCGATAGTTTTACCATCTACTGTAGACGTTTTCACACTGATATCAAATTCCTGCCCCTCCACCATCACTTTCATCGGTTGTCGGGAATGATTTGCCACCAACCTGAGAATATCAAGAATTCTGACTCCTAGTGTACTGGTTTCCTCCATGAGAATCTCCATAAGTCCAGGGTAATCCAGTTGGTTTGTAATAATATGGAGGATCTGTACCGGCCGGTTCTTTTTTCCGGAGGCCGTCGTGACATATACGTCAACGGCACCTGCCTCGCGGAGCCGTTCAAGAGTATACCCAACAATCAGTGCAGCATTCTCAGGAGCTTCCCGGCAAGCATCGCCTGGCGGATTGCCTTTCCACATAACTGGAAGAGCTCAATACATCGTAGACCACAAAAAGCTCAGTTAAGGTCCATAACATCGTATACCTTGCTGGCAAAAATGGAGTAATTCTTGCAGGAAATGTCCTCACAGGATATCCCGCTTCACCTTCAGGGAACATTGTGCATCGGTATACCGGAACTCCGCAGTCGTCGTATCAGCAGCGATAACAATCCCATTCAGGAACTCCACCATCGTTATCTTCTTCCCGAATATGCTTGATACCATCGGGAACAGGGTGATATCATGGGCGACGACAACCAGGAGATCGGGTTCGCCGGTTTTTGGAAACGATAACAGTTTCCCTATAATATCCTCCGCATACGTTTGGGGATTTCTTAATGTATCCCCGGGCATCTCCTCGTCGAGCCATCTAATCATGCCCTCAGTCCATCCCGGTTCAGTCAGGAGAGCAACGCATTTTTCCGGATTCACCACCGGGCTGTCTATTTCTGGCTGGCACCCCAGCATCAGGACACGTTCAGCGGGAAAATAACCGTCACCGATCGACTCAGCGGTCATCCTGCAGCGGAGAGCACCCGTGTGCCCGAGAAGCAGGAGGTTCCCGGGAAAGATCTCCCCAAGCGATTGTCCAAATGACTTCGCCAGACTGACCCCTTCAGGGGTTATTTCAACACTATCACGCAAATGTGCAGGAATACCCGCGAATGAATTCCTCGCTGAATGGCGTACGAGCGCGATGGTCCGCCGATCCCCTGGTGCGTCCTTCAGAAGATCCAGGACATAGTCCCCGGGTTTCATTCCGGACAAAACCTCCAACGCGATCTTTTTCTTCTCACATCTACCTTCATGCTGATTTCTCCCCTTGTATTCCCGATGTTTGGGTCAATTACCTTTTTTTTGATTGGTTTGAGGAATTTAACATCCTTTCGGTACGACACAGCGATTGCAACGACCACCTGGCCCACTCGATGAGAACTGCGAAAAACCAGAACTTTTCCAGGTAGAACACGGGATTTACGATCGGGTTGACAAAAAATATTCCCCCTGTTATTTTCCAACAAATATCACCCCCCTTCCAGTTTCTCCCTTCCAGCACGGCCAGCACCGATCGTAAGGGAACGGCGTAATAATACGGGGAATTGGCACTGTTCAACACCCGATTCAATTCAACGAAGGGATATGAAACCTGAAAGAGGTCTTCTCCAACTCGTTATAATCGCAAATAGGGTGTTATTTCCATATACCGTGTGCCCTTACCCGACCGATGCCATCCGGGATCGTGATTCTTTCCGTAGGGACGAACTCCTGGTGCTTAAATTGGTCGATGCATATTTTGTGAGGGATAATGGTCCAAAATATGATTTTGGCTTACTATCTATCGATACAGTTCATAAAACGGGTCATCTTCCGGATCTTTGTTCCATACGTATTCCATCTCCCTGCTTACCTGTTCTGCCACTGGATATCCCAGCAGGTCAGCAACGAAGCCCAATGCCATGTCCATTCCTGCGCTGACACCCGAACTGGTATAGATGGTGTCGTCTTTTACCCACCGGGCTTTTTGCACCCAGTTTACGCCCGGTATTGTTTTTGTCCAGGCAAACGCACGTTTATTTGAAGTCGCACATCTTCCGGCCAGGATCCCGGTTCTGGCCAGCAGGATTGAACCTGTGCACACCGTGAGAACGAATTCGGCATTTGTTACCATCGATCTCAGGGTATCCATAAACGCATCATTACTTATCTGTTCTCTTGCACCTGTACCTCCCGGAATAAACAGAATATATGAGTTGGATTCGAGGTCGGACAGTGCCTGTGTCATCACCGGGACTTTCTGGCTGCTCGTGATGATTCCCCCGTCCATCGAATAAAACACCGGGTTGAAATATTGCGGTAATCTCCCCAAAACTTCTATTGGCCCGAATACATCAAGAGTTTCGAATTCATTGTACAGGATAGTGATTACATCTCTCATGCATAACCTCCG
>CAIJED010000377.1 GCA_903819595.1 uncultured Methanomicrobiales archaeon
AGAATTGTATCCGCATCGAGGAGATCGAGTTCCAGGAGGAAGTCATGGTAAGATCTGATAATGAGATCGATCTGGCTGCTCTTTGAACTCTCAAGATCGAGGAGGCACTCAGGGAACACAATCTTCCGCGTGGTGATGACACTGATAAACCGGCGAAGGTCGTCGATGGTCCCGGGAGAAGGACGGTTCCTTGTTATAAAGGCCGGAATTTCGGCTTTGTTCTCGGTAAGAACCCGCTTCAGGAGGAGGCCTGACTCTCCATTAGTGAGGAGCCGGGAAGTTGTCCGGTGTTCATCGAAGTAGTTTTGGCAGAGATCAGATAATGTACAGATGCGGGAGGGGATGATGGGCATACCTGCACTGGCCTGTTGGTCCAGGACCTGCCGGACGAGCCGGTTCGTCGGGAAGATCAGCCACGTCCCAAAAGGATCTGCAGCGGCCGCAACAGAGAACTTCCGAATATAATCATTCAACCCATCGCCGGGAAGCCCGCGATATATAGTCGTGCGTTCCGGGAGATCCGGTTCGGGAGGCATGATTATACGATTGACGAGCAGGAGAGAAAAATGATGTGCATTAATCCGTGAATGTATCCAGAGGTAACGGTCGCAGGAACAATCATTTTATGATATTCGTAAGTCTACCGCCAACATTTGCTAGTCAGCTGCCAGGGAAGGGCTCATGATGTACCATGGTGGTTGAACAGTGAACTCAAAAAAGTTCCTTTTCGATCATCACATTAACCTGGTGTCATTCATATAATCTTTGAAAATTTCCAGGAAATATCATCGGCTGCACGAAGAACAACCCGGACCAAAAAGCCGGCTCCTGCCGCCGGTAATCTTTTCAACGACAATTTGCGTAGAAATGCGTTCCTTGAGAGCGGGAACGTGGGAGATTACCCCGATAATTTTTCCCTCCTGGTGAAGGCTAGATAGGGAATCAAGTGCGACTTCGAGTGTCTCATTATCGAGCGTCCCGAATCCCTCATCGAGGAAAAGGGAGTCGATCTGGACATTCCGGCTCGCCATCCCGGAAAGCCCGAGTGCAAGGGCGAGGCTGACGATAAAGCTCTCACCACCGGAGAGATTTTTTGTAGACCTGACCTCTCCCGCCTGGTAGTCATCCAGGATATCAAGATCTAATGGTGAATTTTTATTCCTGACAAGGAGATACCGGTCGCTCATCCGTCGGAGATGCTGGTTTGCATGTGAGACCAGTGATTGGAACGTGAGCCCCTGGGCAAATACCCTGAATTTTTTCCCATCAGCGGACCCAATCAGGTCATGGAGCTTCTCCCACCGTAAACATTCAATCTCCTGTTTTTCGAGGGATTCGATCAGTCCCTTTTTGGTTGTCAATAAATCCTCGTTCTGTTTCAACCTTTCACGGATGCTTCCAATCTCCTGGTGGAGTATTCCAATCTGATTATCAAAAATTATGATCTTCTCCTCCAACTCTTCCAGGGGATCGGATATCAGCACCTTTGCCCGTTCTTCTTCAAGAATCACATTATTCTCCACAATCCGTGTTGAAATCTCATTCCCTTCGATAAGAAGCTCCTTTTCAAGATTTTCAAGGGTTTCAATTTGTTCTCCGGGGAGGCGGGAAGAAAAAAAATCTTCTTCTGACAGGAATCCAGCATACGTGGTCTCTTTCCGGAACATATCCTCCATTTTCCTGATAGTTTCAGAAAATTCCTCTATCTTGGATCTTGTCAGGGAGATCTGGCCATCCAAAGAAGTGATCTCGGATTCAAGCTTCGTTTTCTTTTCCGATACCTCCTGAAATTCTTTTTCTGCTAAATCAACGAGAAGGGCAATCCTTTTTTCTTCGGTGCCCGGATCTTTTTGACCGTACTGGTCCTCTCTCTCTTCGGCTAATTTCTTTATCTGGCTGTTTTTCTCGTAAATTACTTTCAGGAGTAATTGTAACGAATTGTCAACCTCGCCAATAAGACCCATGTATCGCTGAATATCGTTAGAGAATTGTTCTCTCTCTTTCAGAATCGCTGTCTGCTGATCCCGCATACGTTCATAATCACCTTTACGCTGCTGAAGGGAGGTAATAATAGTATCAACTGTCTCTGGAGAAAGAGAATTAATGCCAAATTCTTTCAGGTCGGATAGAAGGGCTTCGGATAGCGGGTTACAATCCTGTAATAATCCAGTAATGGCATCATGAGAAACGTCAATATTTTTCAACACATTATTCCGCTCATATTCCGCTTCCTTAAATGCTGTCGAAAGCCCTGCAATGGTATCTTTCAATGACCCGGCTGCAATCATGGTTTCCCTGAGTCTTTTCTCCATTTCGTTGCCTGATTCGCAGATATCCCGGCACCAGAAGTAATGTTCCTCGCATAAATGGAACGCATTGAGGATAATCTCTTTCAGGGGGCATGTGTTGAAAACAGAGATGACATCATTGAATCCCATACCCACAGAGTCAAGCAATTCCCGGATTTGGATCTCTCTCTCTCTCTGGGCCTCGATATTAGCCCGGATATCTGTCTCGTGAACTGCAACCGTATTTTCCCTGATACGGATTTTTACTAAAATCTCCTGAAGTGCATCTTTCTTTTTTGTGTATTCTGATTCATCTGTGTCGGGTAGGGTGTGGTTCACTTCGATATAGGGATGAGTGAGGGATCCACATAACGGACAGGGTTTCCCATCTTCGAGGTGCGTACGTTCCTCTTCGAGACTTTTCACCTTGCGGGAGAGAAAAAGGTTCTCTTCGGATGTTTTCAGAATTTCTTCTGTCAGTCTTTGTTTCTCTCGCAATCCTGAAAGAATCTCATAGTTTTGTGCAAGATCTTCAACCAGGCCGGTGTGAATATTTTTAAGTTCCTGGATCTTTGACTCCTGTCGCTCAACGGCTTCGAAGATCCCCAGACTCCACTCCAACCGGGATTTTCGATCTTTTAACCTGGATTCACAATGAATCCAGAATTCAAGATTGCGATTGTCGAGAACCTGATTGAACTCCTCCTCTGCCCTGTTATTTGTTGTTATCAATAACTGGTATTCCAGTTCCCGTTCTGCAAGAAATTTTTTCTTTCCTGCAAGGTTGTCTTCAATTTTCTCAAGGGTTGTTTTGTCTGCCTTCAGTTTTTTCTGGTTCGTCTCAATGATGTCACATATCCTGGAATATTGCCGGAGCCGCTGCTCAAGACCTGAAAGGTGTTCTGACAATATGCTGTCGGATTTATGACTGTCCAGATAGGAGACCGCTTTTGCAAGTAGTTCTGTTTTCCCTGCCTGGTTTAACTCAATTTTATCAATGCTTTCTTGATAGTCAATTCGTTTCACTTTTAATTTTTTCAATTCCAGGTCTTTCTCTTCACATTGCTGCCGGAATTCTTTGATGCGGGTATCCAGTTCCCTGACATGGATAAGAATTTTATTTTCTTGTTCCTTCAGGGATTTTGCAGATTTATATTTCTCTCCTGCCGTAACAAACAACGGGAGACAATCCTCAATTGATCTCTTTCGTGCATCTGATGTCTCCTGATTATCCTTAATCTCCTGTTTGTATGCTTCTGCAAGATGCCTTGCAGATTCCAGTTTCGCATATACTGTCTCAAGCAAAAGGGCTTTTTTCGCACGGGAGAGTAGGTCCAGGTCCTTTGAGGCATTCACTTTTCTTTCTTCCAGATTGATCCTTCTTTTTTCGAGTTCCTCAATTTCTTTTTCGAGCCTCTCCATTTTTTTCGCCCGATCGACTGCTTCCTTAAGTTGTGTTTGTTGTATGGCGGTAGATTTTACTTCCAGTTCCTTTCGGGAAAAGGTATCTGTCAGTTTGTTCTCCTGTTCAGGGGTAAGAACCTCCACCTCTCCTATTTTGGCTTTCAATTCTGAACGTTTTTCCACTTCAGCAGCGTTTCGTTCATGAACTTTCTTCGATATGGTACTGTAGATGGTTGTGCCGGTAATCTTTTCAAGAATCGGTGCCCGTTCATCAGCATTCGCATTAAGGAACGTCGCAAAATCCCCCTGGGCCAGCATCATCGATCTGGTAAACTGGAGATAATCGAGCCCTGTTGCTTCGATTACTTTCGCAGGCACACGGCTTAGTTTTTCTTCAATAATTTTCTTTGAATTAAAATCTGCAATTTCATGCCTTGGTGCCTGCAGTTCACCATCAGGTTTGTGATGTGCTTTGCGCTGGCTCCATGTGCAGATAAACTGACCCTTTTGGGATTCAAAAACAACCTCTGCAAGACATTCTCCCGTATTCCTGCTCATCACCTCATTCGTGCTCTTTGAGATCTTGTCGAGCCGGGGGGTCTGTCCATACAGGGCAAGACAAATGGCATCAAGGATCGTGGTTTTTCCGGCCCCGGTTGACCCAGTGATCGCGAAGATTCCATCTGATACATACTGCGGATGAGTGAAGTCAATGCACCATTCACCCACAAGGGAGTTCAGGTTCCTGAATCGTAGTTGTTTTATCCTCATCGGCACTCCTCAGTGGGCTTGCATGTCCTCTTCATGAACCGACGCCAGGATTTCGGAATATGCATCGAAGAGATCCTTCCTCTCTCCTTCCGATATCTTGTGTTCTTCAAGGCAACGTAAAAATACATCCATCTCATCGAGGTCAGTCAGGGTTTCCTCTGGATCAGACATCTTTTCATCGTCAATAGAGTATCTTCTCCTGATTTTTACGATGTCGACCTGGGTATGTTCAACCTGTTCACGAAATTGAGCCTGGATCAATGGTGTAACTAACTCTGATTCAACTATTAATTCTACCATAAAGGGACGATTTGCGAGGCAAAGATTACTCAAATCTTCTTTGATAGATTTGATATCACCCTGTATTATTTTTAGCTCGCGGGAAATTGCGACAGAAATTTCACTCACCGATAGAGGGCAGTTATTCTGGAATTCAATAAGGACGACCTGTTTTTTCTGCCCTGCCTCTCCAAAACCCATTGGCAATGGGGACCCCGAATAGCGTTGGTGTGTGTTCCCCCGGATCACCTCGGGTCTATGCAGGTGCCCAAGTGCGAGATAATCAAATCCCTGGCCAATCATCTCCGCCTCGATGCATGCCAGGTTTCCGATGTGTAAACTTCTCACCCCATCATCGCCGGTAGTCACGCAACCGTCCGCGAACAGGTGACCCATCGCAATAATCGGAATATTCACGCCGAGTTCAAGTCGTTTTTTTTCGGCAAGTCTCCATACCTTCCGGTAATGTTCACAAATGCCCTCCCGCATTTTCCTGGCTTTTTCTTCGATACTCTCACCAGGTTCGGTTTGCCGGATATCCCTGTCACGAAGATAAGGTACCGCACAAATGATGAGCGAAATATGTCCCTGTGAATCACGGAGAAGAAGAATCTCATCCTCCAGATCATCGGTAACGGTCCCGATCACGTGGATGTGGAGTGTCCTGAGAAGACCTTTCGGAGCGTTCAGTAGCGATGGGGAATCATGATTACCGGCAGTGATCACGACCTGAAGACCTGCGATTGACGAAGCATTGTGCAGGAACTGGTAATAGAGTTCCTGTGCCCGGTTACTTGGTGTAACCGTGTCGAAAATATCGCCTGCCACAATCAGGACATCAATATTCTCGTTGCCCAGAAGGTGTATAAGCCATTTCAGGAATTGTTCATGCTCATCATACCTCTTCCTTTCGTGGAGCAAACCCCCAAGATGCCAGTCTGAGGTATGGAGGACTTTCATACTATCTGTCTTTATTTCGTTTAATATTATAGTGTATGATTGGTGCGGAATTGTCAGGGATCCCCTCCCACACCATGAGAGTCGGGCAATCGGGAAAAATTTCTAAGCAATCTTTATTGGACGACGAGGGTAGATATTCGGTGTTGGTCTCGATGTGGCAGCCCAGCAGCCAAAGACCATCTACCCGGAAGTCCTCGTCCAGATCAATACCTTCGTCGTCATGGCCTTGGGAACCGGGGCGAAGCCATCATCAGCACGATCGATATACCGTTCCCGGTTGGCACCCGCATCCACCGGTTCGAGGATTACATTACCGAACCCAACCGCGAGAAAAAGGCGAGGATAACCGACGGGCCCGATACCGGGTTCTGAAAACACAGTTGCAATTCACAAAGCATTGGGAGACAACGGCAGAAATGCGGGATCGAAAATTCGTTGCAGAACATCGGGGTGGACCGCTGAAAAAACAACAGCACTACCAGCTGATGCAATGGGCCATTGGCTGTTCGGAGCATGTATTACATCTCTTCGGTGACATACCGGATGTTCGGCTGACAAATGCACTAAATGTGGCAAAAGAGTGGCAACAGGGAAATGTTCCGGCAGGCGACGCGATGAAGGCTTCGTTAGTCGCACATGCTGTGGCAAGAGAATCCTCTAATCCGGCTTCAATAGCGGTAGCCCGGTCTGTTGGCCAGGCTGTTGCAACTGCTCATATGGCAGACCATTCATTAGGTGCAGCGTGGTATGCCCTGAAAGCCGTGAAAAATGCAGGTAAACCAGAAGATGCGGAACGAAGGTGGCAGGATGAACAATTGCCGCGGGAAATTGAGGGTCTTGTCCTGACCGCAAGAAAAATAAAAAACATGTAAGAAGACAGGCTTTTTTGAAACTCCGCATGTTTACAGTAAATCAGAAATACGTAGAGACCGGATGAGGTTTTCCCCTGATACGATATTGTTGGGCGGGATAATGAAAAACTCCATGGATCGGGTGATCGTTCCTTCCCCGGCAGGGGTCGTCTAACCGGCAGGCCGTGAGCCCCGGGAGCGTGATATATTCTCAGTGAAATACGAATCCCCGGAATAGATTCCAGAGGATTCTGCAAAACAGATAAATCTGGTAAAATCGGGCTTAAGAAAGGATTATTCTTGTTTTGAAGAATCCTTTTTGGTCTCAATTTTTTTGGGTACCCTTTTGATCGAGATACAATTCACGACCGGCTCACCGGTGAAAATGTAACGCTGAATGATCGTTCCCAGCACCTCAACCACGTCATCCTTTTTGATCGTCTCTTCCGGACTGGTGAACATCTTCACTGATATTTCACCTGACCGATCACCGATAAGGAATTGCGGGCGGTTTAGGAACTGGAAATAGGTGCGTTCCACGACACCTTCGAAGCTGACGACCTGCCCCATCATACTCTTGTTAATCATTTTTATCCGGACCGGTCTTGCCACCCGTTCATACTCCGGGATGAGTTCCATGTACTGCTTCTGGCTCATATAATTGAGTGCCATCGGTATCACGAGGAGGAGTACCACCCCGGGAATGCCAAATAACAGCAGCGTTATCTCACGTGAACTGTAATAGGCAAAAAATAAAAGAATTGCGAAGAGAACGACCACCACAAGCGCGACGATCGATATCTTCACAGTGATATTTCCGATTTTCATCCGGGTTTACTCTACTTTAATGCGGCGATCTCTTTTCTGAACGCAACCCAGAAGATTACACCGACGAAGAACATTCCACCGACGATGTTTCCGATTGTGACGATAATAATATTATTCGTCCACATGGTGACCCAGTTCAGCCCGGCATTCACCGCAGCAGGGTCTCCCAATGCCTGGGTCATAATCCCGGCAGGGATGAAATACATGTTCGCGACAGAGTGTTCGAAACCGCTCGAAACGAAGGCCATGATCGGGAACCAGATCCCAAAGAATTTGCCTACCATGTCATCTGAACAGATTCCAAGGAGGATAGCGAGGTTGACAAGCCAGTTACAGGCGATACCCTTCAGGAATGCGGACCACATACCCGCGACTCCTACATAACTGACCTTAGCTGACGCGATAGCTATCGCCCGTGTACCGAACGCCGTTACTGTTGCAGCTCCGGCGGCATTCCAGGACGTGAAGGGGCCGTATGCCATGATGTAGGCGAATACCAGGGATCCAATAAGGTTGCCGATATAGACAAGAACCCACAGTTTGATGACCTGTGCCCAGGTGACCTTGTGGATAAATGCTGCCATCGGAGCGAGCATTGCGTCACCGGTGAAGAGTTCAGCACCCGTTAACACGGTGATAATCAGCCCGACTGGGAACACGGCACCAAGAATGAGCTGTGTCATACCCGCTGATGCGAAACCACCTGGAACGGCACCCGCTGTAATTTGTGCTGCAGAATAAGCAATACCTGTACTGCACACCGTTGCAAGGGCTGCCCCCATAGCGATGTAAGCCCCTGACATGAAACCACGTAATACCATGTTCCATGCAGGAAGACCTACTTTGTACTTACCAGCGTCACCGGCTTTCGCAGTGATTGCCACTGGTGGATGAAATACCATTTTTTTACACCTCTCCGATTGTCATACCTATACTCACCTAAGGAATTCGTCTTTTGTATAGGTTCAAATTAAAATCCTTTGTGGTTTTATTAATAACTTTCTTTTTGAATTTCGGGCTTAAATTGAAAAAATAATTACAATTGCGTATTTTGGGGTATTACAATCCATACGAAGCGGTAAACATTGGAGATAGTCAAACAGACCTAATTAAAGAGCCTCAAATCATCCTCTTTCTGCCACTCCCGTCACGCGAATAGTGTCCGAATTCACTGTCGCGGATTAATTCCCCTGAAAAAACCGGGCCGTCCTTACATACCTGTAATCCGGATGGATCAATACAGCAGGACCCGCAAACGCCGCAGCCACATTTCATGTACCGGTGCAGGCTGAATTTCCCGCGCTCTTCGATACCTGCATTGATGAGGCGCAGGAGAACTGCGGACATCATCTTCTCCGGTCCGCATACGCATACCTGGGAATACGAATCAAGTGAGATGTCATCCATACCCTGCACTGCAAACCCCATCTTACCCGAAGAGCCATCATCGGTCATTATTACGAGGTCTGTTATCTTTTCCAGTCTCTTCTGAAAGAGGAGTTCACCGGCGGTACGCGCCCCCAGAATAAATGTAGATACCACTCCTGTCATCGCAAGGGGGAGGAGCGGCGCTGCTCCGACACCCCCCGCAATCGCGAGTGTGGCATCCTTCGGCGTGAACCCGTTTCCTAACGGGCCCCTGATCCCAATCATCTCACCTTCCTTCAGAGAAAGGAGGGCCGTTGTCGCGTCGCCGGCTATCTGGACGGTAATGGAAGATGCTGATGACAGTGCCATCGGGACCTCGTCAATACCCGGGATCCAGACCATGACGAACTGCCCGGGGTTGAATGAGAATCGGTGGTCAAACCAGAGGGTCGAGACTGAGGGTGTCTCCTTCACCACCTCCGAAATCCGCACCCCTGTCGGAAGATGATCAATCATGTGCGCACCCCAGTATCTCAACAGGGGAGACGCCGTCAGCGGCATAGAGCGAATCCCGTATCGATCCGAAAATATCACGGTCGTGCACAACTGCACTCCCGATCTGTACTGCAGAGGCACCGGCCATCATCATCTCGACCACATCGCGGGCTGATGAGACCCCGCCACACCCGATAACCGGGATACTGCATGCCTCATAGAGCTCATAGACGCACCTGACAGCGATGGGGAATATCGCCGGACCCGACAACCCACCATATCGGTTTCCAAGGACCGGACGCCGGAGATCGGTAGAGATCCGCATAGCCTTCACGGTATTAATTGCGACGATCCCATCGGCCCCCCCCCGTTCGGCGGCGAGACCACATTCAGTAATGTCCGTAACGTTTGGTGTTAATTTCACCCACACGGGCATGCCCAGTGATTTTACCGCTTTTGTACATGCCTCGACCATGCCGGGATCACTCCCGATGGCCGCTCCATATCCTTTGGCATGCGGGCAGCTGAGGTTCAACTCGATCCCAGACACCCTTCCTCTGAACCATGAAGCGACTTCGCGGAATTCCGATGGATTCCCACCAAATACGCTTACAATAACCGTCTTCTCTTTCACCGGGGCTAATTCAGTTAAGAATTCCTTTGAAGGGTTGGGGAGGCCCATCGCATTGAGCAGGCCTCCATTGACCTCGGCAAAACAGGGGCCGGGATGCCCTTCATGAGGGTAGGGCCCGATCGATTTGGTGACCACGGCTCCTGCCCCTGTTGACAGAATACGGGCAAGTGACGCCCCTGTTGTCCCGAGGACTCCGGCTGCAAGGATCAGATGGTTGTCCATCCGGACACCACCTGCCGTCACTCCTCCATCTTTCAACCGGATCATCAGGAAGAAAGAGTGTTTTGATTGTAATTATTTATTCTCTTGAACACCAATACTAGAAGTCATGACATGCCTTTCGGTACTGGGGGCAGGAAAGATTGGGGGCGAAGTGGCGTACCTTGCATCTGTGCTCGGCATCATCGATAAACTGATCATCTATGATGTAAATAAGCCATTTCTCCGTGCTCAGGTGCTGGACCTTATGCATGCCGGTCTCGATATCGAGATCAGTACTGATCCCTGGACCGCCAAAGAATCGGATATTTGTGTGTTTGCTGCAGGTTTTCCAAGGGACCCCTCGGTAAAAACAAGGGCTGACCTCCTCCGTGTGAACCTGCCTGTGGCGGAGATGTGCAGCAGGCCACTCCATGATTATGACGGTGTCCTGATCACGGTGACAAACCCGATGGATGTGAATAACTATTTCTTCGCCGAAGAAACCGGCATTGATCCCAGGCGGTGTATCGGTTTTGGCGGACAGCTGGACAGTGCACGGTATTCAGTTGCCCTGAAGAACCGGGAGATCCCCGGGCAGGCATGGGTCATTGGTGACCATGGCGAACACCAGGTACCAGTCTTTTCGACTCTTCCGGTTGCAGTCCCGGAAACTACCAGGGAAGAGGTGCTCGCCGAACTACGAGTTGCAAGCATGGAGGTCATCCAGGGCAAAGGTGGTACCGTGTTCGGACCTGCAAGGCATATTACCAACCTGATCAGGATGATTTCCAGCGACAGCCGTTCACTTGTAACCTGTTCATGTATCCTTTCCGGGGAATATGGAATCGAGGACTGTTCACTCGGTGTCCCTGCACGGGTTGGAAGAAACGGAGTTTATAAGATCGAGGAATGGAAACTCGACAACTGGGAGCAGGCCCATTTCCAGGCTGCTGCTGAAACTACAAGGGAATTCTGCAGGAGAGTGGATGACTGAACAGGTAGAATCAGCTCCGCAGTCAGACAGCCATCCAGGGCAGGAAGCAGCCCGGCTTTCGGGTACCATGAAAATCGGAATAAACCAGGTGGAATACAGTAATACTCCTGAAGGACCACTGATCCACATATTCGGCCGGGATGAGAGCGGGCAGGCACTTCACCTCCAGATAACCGGATTTAAGCCATATTTTTATGTCCCGGCGGGTGAGGCGGACGGGAAAACGCTTGCGCAATCGATCACCGCTGACTGGGAGAACACCTATTATTCGATCCACCGTGAACCGTTGAGAAGGCTCTATACCCTCCGTCCGGGAGACGTTCGTGAACTACGTGAAAAATACCACCATTGCGAGGCAGATATCCCGTTTGCAACTCGTTTCCTGATTGATACAGGCCTCACCGGAGGTGTGGAGGCCCCCTCCCCGGTTGCAGACTACCGGGACCTGGAAAAGTCGGAGGTGCATTCCCCTGCTCGGGTCTGCATGGTTGATATCGAGTGTGAGGACGAGCGGGGTTTTCCTGAACCGGAACGTGACAGGATCATCTGCCTTACCGCCTGGGACTCGTTCGAGGATCATTACACTACGTTTGTTTCAAGTCCATCAGGGGCAGCGTACGACTTTTCTTCCCGGGTGGCGGGTGGAGGCCTGAAAAACGGTTGTTTCGCGAATGACCGGCACACGATCTGCACCTATGCCGATGAAAAGGCGATGCTCAGTGGGTTTATTGATTACATCAGGAAAATGGACCCTGACATACTCTCGGGATGGAATTTCGTCGATTTCGACATGCCATATATCAACGGGAGAATGGGAGCAATCGGGCTCAATGCCACATTTTTATCCCGGTTGCCAGGACAGACAGAACGAAATGCTGTCCGGGGGCGTGCGCTTTTTGACCTGCTGTCCGGGTATAAAAAAATGCAACTGGCCGAGAGAGAGTCCTACCGGCTTGATGCAATTGCGGAAGCAGAACTGGGTGATGCAAAAGTCCGATATAAAGGCGGGGTGAGTGATCTCTGGAAGAGCGACCCTGAGCTTCTCGTTGAATATAACTTCAAGGACGTGGAACTATGCGTCCGGATCAACCAGAAGAACCGGATTATTGAGTTTTATCGTGAGATTTCCCGGTATGTGGGGTGTCCGCTCGACCGGACCCTGAATTCATCGAATGTTATCGACATTTATATCCTCAGGAAGGCACATGGCCGCTATGTCCTTCCGTCCAAGGGTTTCGCTGCAGCGAACGAATTTGAAGGGGCCACTGTTTTCGACCCAAGCCGCGGTCTGCGTTCGAATGTCGTGGTCCTCGACTTAAAATCGCTCTATCCGATGGCGATGATGACGATCAATGCCTCCCCTGAAACAAAAGACCCGTCCGGGGAACTCCGTGCGCCAAACGGGATCCGGTTCCGCAAGGAACCGGACGGGCTGACACGGAGTATCATCGCGGAACTCCTCGGGGAACGGGATGAGAAAAAACGTCAGCGTAACCTCTATGAATTTGGTTCACCCGAATATGTGCTCCTCGACCTCCAGCAGAATGTCCTGAAGGTAATTATGAACACCTACTACGGGGTCAGCGGGTACACCAGGTTCCGGCTCTATGACCGGGAGATCGGTTCAGCGGTCACGTCGGTGGGACGGGCGATTATCGAACATACGAGAACGGTGATTGAAAAATCAGGGTATCGTGTGATTTATGGAGATACAGATTCCTGTATGGTCCAATTACCTGTCGGGGAGATGGAGGAAACAATCGCGATGGCCCGGGGGATTGAAAAGGAGCTGAACGCAAGTTACGGGGATTTTGCGAAACGGGAACTGAATGCCGGTACTCACTTCTTTTCGATCAAATTCGAAAAAATCTATGGCAGTTTCTTCCAGGCCGGGAAGAAAAAAAGGTATGCAGGCCACCTTACGTGGAAGGAAGGGAAAATAGTCGATGAGATCGACATCGTCGGGTTTGAGATCAGGAGGTCCGATTATCCCCAGATTACGAAACGTGTCCAGATGAAGGTGATGGAGATGATCCTTCATGGTGAGCCCTTCGAGGGGACCCGGAACTATCTTGGTACCATTATCAGGGACTACCGGGGGGGCCGTTATTCTCTTGATGAGATAGGGATCCCTGGTGGAATTGGCAAGAAACTTGCAGATTATGAAATTGACGATGCGCACATACGTGGGGCAAAATATGCAAATGAATACCTTGGCATGGAGTTTTCAAAAGGCAGCAAGCCGAAACGGGTCTATATCAAGGGGGTGAAATCGAAATACCCTAAGACTGATGTCCTCTGTTTCGAATACGGTGACCAGGTACCGCCTGAATTCACAATTGATTACGAGATGATGCTTGACAAAACCATCAAGCAGCCCATCTCGCGAATTATTGAAGCCCTTGGATGGGACTGGGCAAGTATCGATCCATCAAGGACAACGCTTGCACAGTTTGGGTTGGGATGAGGTTAGGGGTCTCTGACCGGGCCCTTCTTCCCTTTTTTGGAAAAATGACCCGGTGGGAAACGATCAGCACTCAAATCTCCCGCCAGGGTGTTCAGGGCCGGGCCGTTGCATTCAATGATAGCGGCGTGGTAAAGAAAGTGGCATTTGAGCCATACCACGTAGTATTGCCCGTATAAACAATGCTGTTTCTTTTGTCGGAAATCATCATCGTCATGGTATACGTGCCATTATCAGACTTTTTCATGGCAATTTCTATCGGGTTGTCGGGTGTTACAGATCCGAAGATTTTTTTATCGCTAAAGAGTGTACTGGTCTCATTTTTTGCCTGGTACATGGCTGTGACGGGTCCGGTCATTGAAACTGAAGGAATATAGCGGAATGTCAAATAATTTCCACCCGATACTACTTCTACCCTGAAGATATGATTTGAAGTGTCTGCCTGATCGCCGGGTTGTACTACGGCTGAAAACATCAGGCCATTCATGTAGGAAAGTCCGAGGGCGATCGTGACGATGATGACAACGACGCCGATGAATACTGCATTTTGTTTTTCCATAACCTTGCTCCTGAATTTCTCAATACGTTATTCTGGTGTTGGCTTAAAAGAATTAACTACCTTCACCCGGACATGGGCACTCCCGGCGACGAAATAGTTCAGGATTGGTCCTCTTCGGTACAGGATACAGCCCTTCGATAACACAATCATCTGGAAGTCAAGCCCTGATGATTTTATGTACGTGTGCGTCAAACCATCTGGTAGAAGACCATTCGTTATCCAACCCGGGTGTCATTTCCTCGCGTGGATTTTCAAAAACTTCCTGACCAGGTGAGAATAGTTCGTGAGTAGTAACCTTCCGGTTCCAAGGATCCTTATTGCAGGGACACATAGCGGATGTGGCAAAACAACCATTGCACGCGGACTGATGGAGGCCTTCACATCGGAGGGGCTCATCGTACAGCCTTTCAAAGTGGGACCGGATTTCATTGATCCTACGTATCATACCGCCATATGCGGGAGGGATTCGAGAAACCTTGACCCATTTATGATGGGTGAAAACGGGGTTAGGGAAACCTTCGTCCGGGCATCAAGGGGTGCGGACATTGCCGTGATTGAAGGCGTCATGGGGATGTTCGACGGCCTTGACGGGACACTGGAAGCCAGTACGGCACATGTTGCTGATCTTCTGTCCACTCCTGTCATCCTCGTCGTCGATGTAAAAGGGATGTCACGGAGTGCCCATGCGATTGTCAACGGGTTTACCGGTTTTCCAGGTGGCGAACGAATAACCGGGGTGATTTTCAACCGCCTTGGCAGTGACCGCCACAGATCGCTGATAGAACGGTCAGCTGAAACGAATATAGTAGGATGGATGAAAAGGAGAACCGGGCTTGAGGTGATGAGTCGCCACCTTGGACTCGTCATGGCATCTGAACTTGATCTGGATGGGGCCGCGGGGGATGCGGTCAGAGAAGACTGCGATATCGAGGCTATCCTTGATATCGCACGTAAAACCCGCCCGCTTCCGGTCGTGGGACCACTTCCGGAAGTGACCGGAGACCGGCCAGTTATCGGGGTGGCCCGTGATGAGGCCTTCTGCTTTTATTACAAGGACAACCTTGACCTTCTTGTTGCTTCGGGTGCGGAACTTGTGTTTTTCAGCCCGATTCATGATCCTCTCCCAGAAACCAATGCCCTCTATCTTGGGGGTGGATATCCCGAACTCCATGCCGGGGCGCTTGAAGCATCAGCCGTCACGAAAGAAGTCCGAGTGGCGTCGGACCGTGGTATGCCTATCTACGCAGAATGCGGTGGCCTGCTTTATCTTACCCGGGGAATTTCTTCGGACCGTGAGTACCGGATGGCAGGCGTCCTTCCGGCATGCGCGGAGATGACACGTTCTGTCCAGGCGCTCGGGTACTCCGATGGCAGTGCCTGCGGAAATAATTCGTTCATCCGCACGGGATTGAGCATAAAAGGTCATGAGTTCCATTATTCCCATATTGATTGTACGTCCGACGCACGGTTTATTGTCGATCTCTCGCGGGGCAAAGGCATTTTTAATGGCAAAGACGGGTTATCAGAGCATGAAACCACCGGAAGTTACACCCACAGTTACTTTACCAGGAAATTTTCGGATTCATTTGTTCACGCAGCCCGGATGTTTAAAAACCTGTAATGACTGCCTGGGTCAACAAAGGGATATAAACCTCAGGGCACATAATCACCGGTAGGAAAGAGGTTTTTCGTATGCGGAGTGATGATGTTAAATCCGGGTACCAGCGGGCACCAAATCGTTCGCTACTCAGGTCACTCGGAGTGACCGACCGGGAAATGGGGCTTCCTTTTATCGGGATCGCCAATGCATACAACACGATTGTCCCCGGGCACGTACACCTCCGGACCCTGACCGACAAGGTAAAAGAGGGCATCATTGCAGCCGGGGGGGTACCGTTCGAATTTGGTGTCATCGGGATTTGCGATGGAATTGCGATGGGCCATGAGGGGATGCGGTATTCGCTCCCATCGAGAGAGAACATCGCGGACTCGATAGAACTGATGACAGAAGCCCACCGGTTTGATGGGCTCGTCTGCGTGGGTACCTGTGATAAAATAGTTCCCGGGATGCTGATGGCTGCCGCACGCTGCAATATCCCGTCGTTGATGCTGACAGGAGGGCCGATGCTGTCCGGTTACCTGGCCGGGAAGGAATTGTCCCTGATCGACATTTTTGAGGGAGTAGGGAAAGTTGCTGCCGGAACGATGAGTGAATCTGACCTGCAGGAGCTCGAATGTTGTGCAATGCCCGGTTGCGGCAGTTGCCAGGGGCTGTACACGGCAAACACGATGGCATGTGTGACAGAGGCGATGGGAATGTCACTCCCGGGTTGCGCTGCAATCCCCGCGGTGGATGCCGGTAAACTTCGTATTGCACGAGAAAGCGGGGAAAGAGTGGTTGACCTTGTTCGAAGTAATGTCAGACCGCGGGATATTATTACCATTGACAGCCTGATCAACGCGATCAGGGTCGATATGGCCCTTGGGGGATCGACGAATACCGTCCTCCACCTGATGGCCATCGCCCTTGAAGCGGAGGTACCGTTTGACCTTGGCCAGTTCAACCTCATTGGAGAAACAACCCCGCACATCTGCCATATGCAGCCAGGGGGGCCACATTCAATGCAGGCACTCTACCGGGCAGGAGGTATACCTGCCGTGTTATCTGAACTTTCAGCGTTGCTTGCCGATGCCCCGACAGTATCGGGATTGAGCATCCGGCAGATTGCAAAAGCCGCGGTTGTACGCGATGCAAATATCATCAGGAGTGTTCACTCTCCGGTCAGCCCGGCAGGAGGCCTGAAAATTCTCACCGGGTCACTGGCCCCCGACGGGGCCGTCGTAAAATGTGCGGCAGTTCCGAAAGGGATGTGGGTCCATCAGGGCCCTGCGAGGGTTTACGATGGAGAAACAGCAGCAATGAAAGCGATCCTTGCCAGGGAGATTAAGGAGGGGGACGTTGTTGTTATCCGGTACGAGGGGCCACGAGGCGCTCCCGGGATGCCCGAGATGCTCTCACCGACCTCAGCGTTGATGGGGCTTGGTTATACCCGTGTTGCCCTTATTACTGATGGTCGTTTCTCGGGAGGGACCCGTGGCCCGTGTATTGGGCATATCGCGCCGGAAGCGGCGATAGGAGGCCCGATCGCACTCGTACGAAACGGGGATCTGATAGCGTTAGACCTCTTTAAAAGAACACTTGACCTCCTGGTGCCCGATATTGAACTGGGCACCCGGAGAAACGAATGGAAACCCCGGATGAAACCGCTGACAGGCGTGCTATCACGGTATGCAGCAACGGTCAGCCAGGCCAACCAGGGTGCCGTGCAGAAACTCCAGACCGGATAATTGGTCCGGGAGGGTCGGACCCAATACCAGTTTTTTTCATGTCTGCCTGACAGAAACCTTACTGGTTTCTATCATCCGGGGTCATCGATGTCAAATTCATCCACAACTTATTGTAGCGTAGTCTGCTCGCACTGTGAAGGTGAAGGCTGCCTGTACTGTAACAAGACCGGGCACGTACTGGTAAAAGAGCCTGCATGCAGGTGCAAAGCCTGTGACGGGGATGGCTGCATCTATTGCGGCTTTACGGGATGGGCGGGACTGAAAGGAAAGTATGACTGATAAAAAATCCTGTGGATACCGGTGAATCGTCTGTGGATTTTATTCCTGTACTTGGATATATCGCCGGGTTCTGCACGACTGTTGCGTTCCTCCCCCAGGTGTACCGTGCGTGGCGGACGAAGTCATGTAAAGACCTTTCACCCGGCATGCTCATTTTATTCGCCTCCGGAATCCTGCTCTGGCTCGTGTACGGGATTCTGATACAGGAACTACCCATTGTCATCGCAAACGGGGCAACATTTTTACTTGTCATCCTGATCGTGTTCCTCAAGTTCAGATTTGATTAACAACGGCACACCATGGAATTGTGGGGATCCGGTACACCCGGGCATGGCCGCTGTTATTGCCCGGTTATTCTCTGTTTTCCTGATATACTGGTCAGTTAACGAAAAAAGAAAGAAATCGGGATGATTAACGCAAAAAAAGGAGAAAGAGTGGGGGGATGTTTAGTATTGCTGGTACATCAGGCAACCGGCGATGATATCGTGCAGGCCCTGTTTCTGCCGGGTGAAGGCGATAATGATGAACCCGATAAAGAAGGTGAGGACAGAGAGCACTTTGGCGAAAAAGCGGAGAGTCGCCCGCGAAAACGTGATCCGGTTTCCTCGCAGATCTGTCACTGCGATACGTACCGCAATTTTTCCGAGGGTGGCCTGGTTCTTCGAGCTCTCGAGAATTGCATAATATAACCAGGGGACGAGGATCAGGAGTACCGTGATCGCATAGATGACCGGTGTTGGTACCATGGTGTATACCACATCACCATACCGGTCGGTCATCGGGTACCCGCGCAGGAACTGGTATATCATCCGCACGCCTTCATTAAGACCCGCCAGGCTCATGATGAAGATATCCAGGACCAGGATGAAAACAAGATCAATAATCCACCCCAGGAACCTCTGCCAAAAACCGGCGTAATTTTCAGTGTAAATTCCAGAAGACTTCTTTTTAAGAAGAAGTTTTGGTGCCGGTGACGGTGGCGCAACTCTCACTTCTGCCCCACACCACTGGCAGTATTTTCCGGAATCGTCGGTCTTTTTACCGCACTTCGAACAAAACATTACTCTTTCTCCTGCTTTACGTAACACATTGTTAATCTTGTTCTTCAATGTATCGAATGGTTTTTATGTTTAGGTGTATCATCCGATTCAGCAACAAGGTGATCAACCGTTCAGGGAGTTCGGTGGTACGGTCTCACCCACGATCAAAAAACCTGATACCTGTCAATAGCAGATCTATAGTTAGGCGAGACCATGATCCACATATCTTCTAATGTCATTATTGCAGCCTTAATAATTCTTATTTTCTGTTCCGGTTGTATTAGTCAGCCATCGGCACCGTCACCGGGAGACAAGGGTGTCACCGGACTGGTAACGCCAGTTGAGTCTGCCACCGCACCTCAGGCCACCCCGCCGGTACTGACTGGGACTCCAATCCCGACAACCGTGATCCAAATGGTCAATGACCAATTTCCGCAGGATGTGACGAACCTGCCCGCCCCTAACGCGATTGATATCGGGATCGATAAAGACCGGGTGTACAATACAATAACCGTGACGTTTATCGGTGGCCCGGGGCAGATCCTTGTAAAGAATATCCTGGTAAGGGTTACCACTTCCGATGGGAACGTGCAGGAGAAAATCTTTCCAATCATAAACCAGGTCGCAACCGGGGCATCTGTCGATATGAAAGGGACACAGGGATCCGACAGGGTCGAGGTCTTTGTGACCCTTAATGGGGTTATATACAAGGTAAAAGATCAAAATATGGTGTACGGGTATTACTAACAGGATATTTCGGTAATATCGGAGGTTTCCCTTTCCGCCTGTGATTTTTTTGATGATCTACCGGGGAATGATCTCTTCAAATGGCGGTCGGGATCCTGTGGTTGCATCGTATCCCATGGCACAAGTGAAGGCAAATCCGGAAAAGAATCTGTTCGGCAGCAGGGTCGGACACCTGTTCCATTCCGGTGTAGTAGTTTTTTGGAGTCTCCCAGGGAAGTGGCACCAGGTAATGATCCCGGGCCTGATACTCCCTGATAATCCGTTACCTTTCTCATCGGGGTGCCTGGTTGATCCTCATTGACTTTTCTGCGTAGCGGTTTGTCGCGACAGAGAGGACCAATACAACTGCGATGATCAGGCCCAGTACCAACCATTGTTCCGGTCCGGCGGATCCCGTGGAAAGTTTTGCAATTAGGTTCATCGGGTTATCAGGTAATGCCAGGGAGAATAACATCAGCACAACGATGGCAGTCGAATAGACAAACTGGGCGGCAGTCCGTTCACGGTAATACAGAGCCGTGATCGACGCAACAAGGATCAACACCATCGCGAGCAACGTGACATAGAGAAGGATCTGGGGTGCATTCACCACCGTGATCCCGTTCAGTACCAGGAGAAACAGCCACGTCCCTGCCTGGAGAGGGACGAGTACCAGTGCAGCAGCAACTTTTCCCCAGAAAATTTCGTTTGCGCTGATCGGGGCTGACAGCAGGGTTTCGAGGGTGTTGTTCTGGTATTCTTCTGTAATCAGGTCGATAACCAATGCAGATGAGATAATCGCAGGCATAATGACGAGAAGTGGGATCAGGAGCCCGTATACAAATTCATAGAAATCATTGCCACCGGTATTTTTCGGGATCTCGAGTGGTACTGGTTCTGCGTCAATACGTTCTGCCCTGATCTGCCTCAGTTCCCCCTCGTACTTCACGAACTGCTCCTTCAGCTTCACATCGACGACCGCTGCCTGCAGGTCATTTTTGATCGTATACAGGGTGATCTTGACCGGGTCTGCTGCATCGGGTTTTGTATCGGGTACATACACGACTGCGGCAACCTTCCGCTCTTTCAGGGTCTGGAGAGCAGGGGCAAGGTCCATATTATAGACCCTGAGGCTGTTATCCGATACAAGAAGGTTCCGAAGGCCTGAATCTGATCCACTGTATGCGATATGATAGTGGATTGGCGAATTTTTTGAAAGCGCGGCCGGGTCATACATCGAGGTCAGACCGACCATCAGAAATGACGAGAACAATGCGATAAAGAGCTGTAGGAGAATAGCGAGCAGGATTGTCCGTTCATGCCCAAGTCCTCTCAAGTCCTTTTTCATGATCAGGCCGATATTTTTTGCCATCAAGAAAACCACCCAAGGATAAGATACATATTATAGATGCAGTGAATAGCCACCGCTGTAAGGAGCCCGATACCATAACCGATCTCTCCCCCTTTTTTAATTGACGCTGCGATGATGAGGACACATGAAAAATGGAGAAGGAAGGGCATCCATAAGACCCCGATACTGGTGAAAAGTATGCTTCCGAAGACTGAGTCTGTGATTTGCGAGAGCGTAACAAACAGGAGAAGTTTCTCACCAAAGAGAAAACCGAGTGCTGTGACAAGGGATGCGCCTGCTATCACCGGCCATGTGAAAAATGCCGGGGCTTTTCTGATCATGGAGTAGATCCCAAGAGATTTCGCAATCTCTTCGACAAACGCCGCACCTACGAGGAGTAAAATAAGGGAGAGCGGCATCGGGAGATTGAAAAACAGGACCAGCAGCATCAGCTGGACCATGAACACGAATGGGATAAGGAAGGCGTTAAACAGGAACAGAGAGAGATATGGCCGTTTAAACGAGAGCGTGGAGGCAATGAAATCACTGGTCTTTGCAAACAAGTCAGACTGTGAAAAGAGACGCTCTTCCCTGAAATTTACCACCCCTACGTAAAAGAGCACGGCTGCAGAAAGCCAGAATAACGAGGTTGAGTATAGATAGTCAGTCACCGTAATGGCAGTCCCCTGAAGCGTAAGGATAATCAGGGTAAGCGGGGAAATCAGGCTTACTACGTGGATATTTGCAAAGATACTCGGGAAGAAGAGATAGGAGGTGGCAATCGTTGAGAAAAATATCGAAATAAATGAGAGTTCCTTGAAACTTCGTGATATCATGCCGATCAGGAGTGCCACCGCGAGGAAAAAGAGGATGACCGGGATAAGCGGCAGGACAATGAATGGGGACGCCTGTATCCAAAGCGTAAGTACGGCCGAAATTCCCACCATTCCTATGAAATACGGGAGTGCCTTGCCGAGGATTATTGCAGACGGCTTCGCAGGGGTCGAAAGTAGGAGCTCACCACGGCGTCCCACGCGTTCGTTCATGATACTCATCATATAAAACTGGGACATGAAATAGAGGGGGAAGATAAACAGGAAGACGAGAATAATCGAATCGAAGGGCAATGGCGGGGAGAGCTGGTCCGGGGTCTTGTACGTACCAAGGGGATTTCCCGAACCCGAAAACATGTCAGTGTAACGGGAGATCTGGCTGTTCCGGGACGTCGACTGCTGGAGATCGGCCCTAAGTTCATCGCTCGATACACCGATTGATGCTTCAGGCAGGACAACTGGTTCTACCGGTCCCGTTGGTTGCGGTGGCTGGCTGGATCTGGGTCGTAACGATATCTGCTGGCCGGACTGCGTAGCGGCAAAATCGAGTTCCGATTTGACGTACTGTTCATCAATCCAGAGCGGGTATGCGGCAAACAGGTCAGACTGCTGGTTATACACATTAGACCTGTATTTTGTATAGTCCCGATCCATCGTCTTCGCAGCGGCCCTGCCGCGATCGGTATCGTGGACGTATACCACATGGTTAAAAATTATCAGGTCGAAAGAATCCTGGTTGTGTGTGATAGTCCCTGTATCAGCGAGGTTCACAGAAAAGCGTGTATCTCCTGAGAACAAGGAAGCGAACTCCGGATCGTTGGTACCGACCTTGTAAATTCCGTCCTGCAGATGGAGACCATTCTTTGCGGTAAACCCGGTTACGGCGATAAGCAGGACTATCAGGATGAGGGCAACCGGAAGTACATTTTTCCCCATGGTCCCGACAGACCGTTTTATTTCCCATTTTGCGATCGTGAGGATGTCCCGGGTATACCCCATCTCCACCTCTCAAATATCAGAATGGTATGTTCATTATCTATAATACAGTAAAGGTAGAGGACTGTTAAGCCAGAGGACCAATCCAGATGATCGCTGCCCGAGAACTCACAAAGATTTACACAAAGGAACCGGCACTCGACCATATCACCTTCGATTTTAAAGAGGGCGAGATCGTCGGGGTAATCGGGCATAACGGCGCAGGCAAGACCACGTTACTCAAAATATTATCAGGTCTCATCTCCCCCACATCAGGCGAGCTGACCGTGAATGATATTGACATGGTCAGGGACCCGGATAGTATCAAGGCAGCCCTTGGTTACCTGTCGGAAGAATCCCGGCTCTATGAAACGATGACGGTTGATGATTACCTCCGGTTCTTCGGTGAAATCTATGGTCTGGACCAGGGGACGATTACCCGACGCAGAACCCGGCTTCTGGCAGCCCTCTCGCTCGAATCGGACGGGAAAAAGATTGGGGAATTTTCAAAAGGGATGAAACGGAAAGTAGCCATTGCCAGGTCCCTTATGCATAACCCGTCTGTCCTGGTTTACGACGAACCGACATCCGGGCTCGATCCGATGACCTCGCGATATATTATCGGGTTTTTACGAGACCTCCGGAACGAGAAGAAAACCATCATCCTTTCGGCGCACAACCTCTTCCAGGTCGAAACAATCTGTGATAAAGTGATGATCCTCAGGAGGGGGAAGATGGTCGCCATGGGGACCATGGATGAGCTCCGTGAGATGTTCGGGTCGATCAGTTACACCATTATGTTCAGAACCGGCGATATTCTCGCGATCAAGGAGTACAGGGAATATACCTTCGAGGGTGGTCTCTACAAGATCGCGGTTGATTCAATTGACGAACTGAATACCTGTACTGGTATCATTACCACAGGAGGAGGCCGGGTAGAAAGGATTGAATCACACTATCCAAGCCTCGAAGAAATGCTTGTAAAAGTTGGTAAATAGTGGCCAATCCGTCAATATCGGGTGACCCCCTGTTTTTAATCTGACCTGGCCTGGGAAAAAAAGAGTCTTACCTGGTGAGGATGCGGACGCCCGTCATATCCCCAACAATAACCGTTGTCTTTTGGGTAAATCCACAAAATAATCCGCAGGAAAGTACACCCGGGATAGTGGTCAGGGAGATTTCAAGTTGTCCGGGTTGATCGATCGGTCCAAACCCGCAGTCGATGATCATGTTACCATTATCTGTAATAACAGGGCCGTCTTTTTTTTGTCCCTCACGGAGGACCGGGTCTCCACCAAGATTTCTCAATGAAGTAAGTACCGGGGTGACTGCAAACGGCAATACCTCGAGCGGCACCGCTGCGTCGAGTACCGGGACAATTTTCCCGGGGTCCGCAACGATAATGAACCGCCCTGCGGCCGCGGCAACACATTTCTCCCGTACATGTGCGGCACCACGTCCCTTAATCACCCGGAATAACGGGTCGACCTGGTCTGCCCCATCTATCGCAAGATCGAGAACGGGATGGTCATCAAGGGTCGTAAGTGGAATACCCAGTTCCCTGGCCCTTATCGCTGCCTGGAACGAGGTCGGGACACCGGTGATGTCAAGGCCTTCCTTAACCTTGAGGGAGAGCTGCTGCATGGCGAAGAGAACGGTTGAACCCGTGCCAAGTCCGATAGCCATGCCGTCCCTGACCATCCCCGCCGCATGGATCCCTGCTGCCTGTTTTGCCATGTCCGGTCCAAGTTCATCCATGATAATCCGGTTATCTCTCATGCTATCCATATGTTTTGACCGGGGTTAAGACGAAATCAATAACAGGTAACAAAGTCAGCGATTGCCGCACGAGTACCTCCGCCAAATGTGTAGGTATATAAGCAGATCGGGTATCAGGTCTTGCTGGTACCATAATTTTAATCAATTCATGGGCTGACGTTCATGATGATGCCCGGAACCGGACCCCGCCACCCTGGAATAAAGCACGACCTGCTCTTTGTCCTGGTTGTTCTGCTTCTGATATCCTCATGGTCTGTTCCTTGTGTGACCGCCGAAGTCCCTGTCAATCCGGCCAGCAACGTGGTTGATCAGTTTGGAAAACCTGCATGTCCCGATCTTCCGGCCGCTGATCAACAGCTGGTCTTCGTGCAGGGAAACGGTACGGAAAATATCTGGCATATCACCTGGGTTAACGGACCTGTCGGGCTGGTCAGGGATCTGTTTTCAGCAGTGCAGCGCAACAGTAAAGAACTACTGGAAGTAGCAGGTTCCGGAATAACAAGGAGCCTTAACCAGACCCGGGACGCGGGGCAATATGCCGTTCCCGCCAATAATGAACCTGGATTCGGTTCAGACTCTGCCGAACGGGACGGGGGTGGATTTTCCACGATCAAAGGCCGCATGTTTGATCTGGCAGAGATTGCAGGGCGCGGGTTAAAAAACAGCGTGAACCAGACGCTCCATGCCGATGAACATTCCCATCTTAAGGCCCCCGGGCCCGTTGTCCCCGGTGACACCGTTTTGGAAAGAGGGGAAGAGGTACCTGCACCAAATATCCTGCGGCTCACCTATGCCAATATCATCCGGAGTGTCCGTCAGGTTATTGATATCATCCCCCGGGCCATTACGAAAAGTATCAGGAATAATTCAGCAGAAAATATGTCGGCCTGGGCCAACCGGTCTGCCGATGATATGGCCGCTCCCGTACTGTATGTATCGGACCCCTATGAGCAGTTCATGCCGGAGCCGGTGATCCCAGTCCCCAGCCTGATAAAGAACGGGACCCCAAACTCCTCGTTACTGTTGACAACCACTCCCACGATAATGGTACCGGTCCAGCCTACGCCTACCCCTGTACCGGTCCCTGTATTCAACCTCACTGTTGATTCAGACCCCCCAGGGGCGCTTATTGTGCTGAACGGCAACCGTACCGGGACAACCCCGTACATGATGACGGGACTCGAAAAAAAGACCTATACCCTGACTCTCACCCGTGCGGGGTATCTTGCCTATGGAGATGCCGTGACCCTTGACACGGATAAAACACTCGATATTCCACTCACACCCGCTATGGATGCATTATTTGTAACCCCTGGGAAATCGACCAGGGTGAACAAGTACGGTGGAATGTATGTAAGTTCGTACCCCGAAAACCTTGGCCTCTCCATTGACGGTGTGCAGGCCCTGGGTAAGACACCGTTCCTTTACTACGGGTTCCCGGAAGGGCTCCACACCATCAGGGTAACTCGAGCCGATAAACAAAGTGGCCCGGTCACATATACGCGGAATGTATGGGTGTATCACGATGCACTGACAACATTCAATGTCGATACTGAGGAGGTCCTCTTAAGTAAGATCGTCTCAATTATGCCCGGATCATATTCCGGGGCTGAATTTACCATTAACGGCAGGTTCCCGCCAGGCCGGCTCCCCGCAACAATAAGTACCGGTTGTCCGGGTTCGTTCATCGGTGTCCGCCAAGGTGATTCATACACTTCGTTCCTTATCCCGTGCACGGACCAGGACACCGTGGATATGGAGCTGACAAATAATCATGGCCCTCATCCGCCACTGCAGATCAATTCTGTCCCTGATGGTGCAGAAATCTTTATTGATGGTTTTCGGACTGGTTATACGACACCCCATACATTTACCGAAGTATCGGGTGGACTTCACCGGGTCATGCTGTCAAAACCGGGATTATACCCGACTGAGAAGATAACGACCGTCGAGATCAGGGGCGCCAACACGACCCCCCAGAAGGTCTTCTTCGCCATGGAGAATTACGGTGAAGGAACGATCGTGGTCGACAGTCTTCCGGCAGGTGCGACCATCTACTTAAACAGCTGGTCCCCCGGAGAGAGTACTCCGCATACATTTGACCACATGAAAATTGGATTTTACGAAGTTATTGTCCAGATGGGACAAAAGCCATGGATTGAACAATTTGAGTTAATCCCTTCAAAGGTCAGTAAGGTGGTAGCTGATTTTGAGATCTGAACAAGGTAAAAAAAATCTACCCGCAGGGAGGAGACAGAAATCCCTGCTCTCACTTTCCCTACGCGCAGAAAAGGGACCCCAATTCCTTCAAAGCATCAACGGCCGTGCAATCAAGTGTGATCGGAGTGATTGAAATATTGCCTTTCCGTATTGAGTGAACATCGGTCCCTTCTTCGGCATCTTCAAGGAGCGGTCCGTTTATCCAGTAATAAGGTCTTCCTCTTGGATCAAGGCGCTTCTCCACACCGGTCAGAAAGAGTTTTCTTGCAAGGCGGGTGACCTCGTACCCCCCTCTCACATGTGAAGGAATATTTACATTAATTACATCTGCGTGTTCAGGGAAGCCTTGACGAAGTACCTTCATGGAGACATCTCTCACCGTGTGCTTCGCTTCGTCGAAACTCTGGGCGTGGTGACTCGGGTCGTCAAACTTGTCCCCCTGGTCCTCTACTTGGAGTGAGAATGCAATCGCCTTCGTCCCCTGGTTGGAGGCTTCCAGCGCTGCCCCGACGGTACCGGAAGTCATGATGGATTCAAAAGAAAGGTTCTCTCCGATGTTAATCCCGCTGACTACAAGGTCTGGCTTGAGATCGAGGGCATAGAGCCCGATGATTACCGAATCTGTTGGCTTTCCGCCGACAGAGTATGCCCTGACCCCGTTCATCATGACCCGGTTTGCCCTGATGGGTTCAAAAATTGATATCGAACGCCCTACCGCACTCTGCTGTGTAGAAGGCGCGACAATTGTCACATCGGCAACGGGGGACAACGCCTCATATGCCGCCCAAAGGCCGGCCGATGTTATTCCGTCATCGTTTGTCAGAAGGATACGCGGTTTCATCACCAATCCGGTTAGTGGCGTTTGATGAAATAGCTGTGCTATGGCAAGTCCGCACGATGAGCCCGACCCGGGGATATTTCCCTGGGCCAAAGAAAGTCCCCCTGATTCCGGCAGATCTCACTATCGTCAGGGTAATCACCATCAGCACCCAACGTAGTACAGGATGAAGGTCCTTATCGCAGAATATTCCATGTTCCATGATCCCGTCCTGGCATCTGAAGGCAGGGCGATGTTTATTTCACTTTCAGCCAGCTTTTCAAGATGCGGGCATGAGGTTGTGACCCCAGGACAGGGAGATTTTTGTGAAGAAATAAAAAGACTGGCACCGGGTTGTGATGCAGGGCTCGTCATTGCACCGGATCACCTGCTCTCGCGTTTCACCCTCGCCATGGAGACCTGTACCCACAACCTCGGGTGTGGAAGTATGAATGTTGCCATCTGTGCAAACAAGCAACGGACAGCAACGATACTGGCATCACATGGGATCGCCGTACCTGAAGAACAGGAACAAGGTTTCCGCATCGTAAAACCTGTGACCGGATGTGGAGCCCAGGGAGTCAGGCTCACCCGTGGTCCGGCCGGATTTGGGGAATTTGGCCAGAGGTACATTGAAGGAGAGAATTACTCTGTAAGTGTGGTCGGAAGCAGGATTGTTGGTGAAGCGTGCCTCTATTTCACCGGGGAACCACCGGTCGTGCTCGCCCTTAACCGGCAGCAGCTCGAAATTGACTCGGAAGGGATATTTCATTACCGGGGTGGGGAGACGCCGGCCCATCATCTGAAAGAACAGGAGATCAGGGAGACCGCGATTAATGCGGTCAGGATCCTCGGTTGCCAGGGATATGCCGGGGTTGACGTGGTCGTTGCTGACCGTGTCTACGTTGTGGACGTAAACCCACGCATCACCACGAGCATTGTGGGGATTACTGCGGGTATGAACGAAGAGATCGCAGAGATTCTTATCCGGGCGTCAAAGGGGCTGCCTGTCGGGGAGCTACACTATTCATGCCATACCAGTTTTGATACCTCCGGAAATATTATCAGCCAATATTCCAACGATACGATGGGGTCCGGGGGATTCAAATGAACGGGAGTACGGGGAATTCCTCCGAGAGGGTTGGTATTGATGTCGGTGGTGCACACCTAAAGGTTGTTGACCGCAACGGTGTCCATATCCATTACTGCCCATTATGGAAAGGTGCCCCACTCAAAGAACTTCTCGGTCTCTATAATAAAGAGACCACATCCGCCGCTGTCGTAATGTCCGGCGAACTTGCAGATTGTTTTTCATCGAAGGTCGAGGGGATCGGTTTCATTGTTGACAGCGTGAAGGCCGCATTCCCGGATGCACTCTTTTACGGGACCGATGCAGCGTTTCACCGGGATATCGTCCCACAACTTGCTGCCTCCAACTGGCTCGTTTCAGTTGATTACCTGCGAGAACTCTATCCTTGTGCAGTATTCGTGGATATGGGGAGTACTACGACCGATATCATTCCAGTCGGCCGGTTCGAGGCGCTGAAAGGTCTTACCGATCTTGATCGTCTCCAGCTGGGATACCTGATCTATACCGGGGTGCTCCGCACGAGTGTCCCCTGCCTCATCAGATCAGTTCTGCTTGACGGAGTCCCGACACCGGTAAGCAGTGAATATTTTGCCTGTTCTGGAGATGTCCATCTTGTCCTTGGGCATATAAAGGGAAGCCAGTATACATCTGATCCCCCGGATGGAGGCGAACGTACTGTTGATGCCGCTCTCCGGAGACTCGCGCGGGTCGTGTGTGCTGACCTTGATGAGATAGGGGAGCAGGGTGCAAAAATGATTGCGGAAACATTCTGGAGTGCCCAGAAAGACCTCATTATCTCCGGTGTTGAGGATATATGCCGGAAATCCGGTACAAACGAGGTTATTTTTGCCGGGATCGGATCGGGGCTGATTGCGAAAAAGTTCGGGGGCACTAATCTATCGGGAGCACTGGGACCGGTTGTAGATGCGCTTCCTGCATTTGCAGTTCGGGAGGTAGCGGTACGAGATTCCCAGTCATAAGTATCCTTCTCATGGCAGTCTCGCTTGGACTGACGGTCACCGCATTGTTATTCCAATGGCCTTTTTTCTTTTTTTTCCTGTTCATCCCGGTTGTTCCGTTCCTCCAGCGGCAGACGGTGTGGAAATGCCCGGCCTGTGGCTGGACGACCCGTGGGAGTGAACATTTCTGTCCCCGTGACGGGTCCCGGCTGGAAGGATCCCGGGGTGAACATCGTTAAGGAGATGATTGACACCGGGAGCAGGAACCCAAAGAACTCAGTTGCCTGGGGCGTTGCAAAAGCACGCGAAGCGTAGTTTCTGACGGTCCCCCGATCAATAACAATACCAAGGGCATTGATGATTTTTGCTGCATGTGAAGAGTTTATCTCCTGCGAAAGTGTCACGCAGAGGTCGACGATAGGGGCGCCGATGCGGGTGTCCGGGTAAAATGGTGCAACCGCAGGACTCACCATGTTACACGCCCTGCATCTGAACCTTCTGACGAAAACAAAAATATCACGGTCACCACCTGGTTCGGCCAGGGTGATGAAAAATCGTTGTTTCGTATCATATCCTGCGAGGGCCCCCCCACAGGAAGGGCATGCATCAAGCGATGTGAAGTTTTGTCCTTCAAGGTTCGCAATACCTGCCTGGATAACTGTTGGAAGCATTGGATGGACTAGTATTTTTCTTTTCATCCGGCGCACACATCACAACTCCCGGAAAACGGTACCAGATCATCGATCAATGGGATATTTGAGATATCCCGTACCTGTAACATGGTCCTGTTATACCCAGAAGATCATTTGCCCACCACTAATAATCAAATTATCGCGAGTAAATGACTATTATTAAATATTGTTAACCAAGAAATATTTTTATTAGAGGTTTCAAGAATGGACATTAACTATGTACAGACAACCTGTCCCTATTGTGGGACGGGATGCTCGTTCAACCTCGTGGTGAAAGACAAGAAGGTAATCGGGGTAGCACCCTATCACCGATCACCTGTCAACGAAGGTAAGCTCTGCCCCAAAGGCAACTACGCCCACGAGTTCATTAACAGCCCAGACCGACTTACAACTCCCCTCATCAAGAAAAATGGCAAGTTTGAACCTGCCACTTGGGATGAGGCCTATGATCTGATTGCAAAGAAGTTCAAGTCCTATAAGCCCGACGAGATGGCATGTCTCGCATCAGCCCGTGTCTCCAACGAGGAGAACTACGCGATGATGAAGTTCGCCCGTGGGGTACTAAAGACCCGGCATATCGACCACTGCGCACGGCTCTGCCATGCATCAACGGTCGCCGGTCTTGCCGCATCATTCGGCTCAGGTGCAATGACCAACTCTATTGGTGATATTGCACAGTCAAAATGCGTATTCGTCCTTGGGAGCAATACCTTCGAACAGCACCCGCTCATCGGACGCAGGATAGTCCAGGCGCATGAAAATGGTGCAAAGCTTATTGTCGCAGACCCCAGGTTTACACCGACCGCAAAACAGGCAGACCTGTATATGGCCTTTGTATCCGGATCAGACGTTGCGATTCTGAACGGTATGATGCAGGAGATCATCAGGAATGGCTGGGAGGACAAGGAGTTCATCAAGACCCGGACCAAGGACTATGAGAAACTGAAAGAAGTTGTCATGAAGGACGCCTACAGTCTCGAAAACGTCTCAAAGATCTCAAAAATACCTGTTGCCCAGCTCAAGACTGCCGCAGAATGGTTTGCAAAAGCAGAATCAGCATGTATCTGTTATTCGATGGGTATCACCCAGCACACTGTTGGTGTTGACAACGTCAAATCAACGGCAAATATCCAGATGCTGACCGGGAACCTCGGTAAAGCCGGGGGCGGTGTGAATGCACTCCGTGGCCAGAATAATGTGCAGGGTGCCTGCGACATGGGAGCACTCCCCGTTGTGTTCACCGGGTACCAGAAAGTCATTGACGAAGCGGCACACAAGAAATTCTCTGATGCATGGGGATTCCCTGACGGTATCTGCGAGGCAAAGAACGGCTATGAAGTCACGACCATGATGGACGTGCTCGCCGACAAGCCCGGAGAACTTAAGGCAATGTACATCATGGGCGAAAACCCGATGATCTCTGACCCGGACCTCCACCACGTTGAGAAGGCATTAAAGACCCTCGATTTCCTCGTCGTTCAGGATATCTTCATGACCGAGACCGCGGAACTGGCCGATGTAGTCCTGCCAGCTGCATGCTATGCAGAAAGAGATGGTACTCAGACCAGCACCGAGCGCCGTGTCCAGATGTGGAGAGTAGCACAGGCACCGCCGGGAGAAGCAAAAGTCGACTGGCAGATCTTCTGTGAACTTGCGGCAAAGATGGGCTATGCAAAGCAGTTCCCGTGGAAGTCAGCAGAGGATATCTTCACCGAGATTGCAAAGGTCACCCCGTCCTACGGTGGGATGAACTATGCACGCCTGAACAGGCCGGAAGCCCTGCACTGGCCCTGCCCGACTGTTGAACACCCCGGCTCGCCTATCCTGCATATCGGTAGGTTCTCTCATCCTGATGGAATCGGAGTATTTACACCGATTGAGTGGAAACCACCGGCAGAAGTACCTGATGCAGAGTACCCCTATGTCCTCACAACCGGACGCTGTCTCTGGCATTGGCATACCGGGACGATGACCCGCCGGTCTGACAGCCTTGAACGGGAAGAACCAACCGGCTGGATCGAGATGAACCCGGAAGACGCCAAGGCCCTTGATATCAAGGACCATGAGATGGTACGGGCAATGACACGCCGCGGCCAGGTGAATGTTCCGGCACGTGTGACAAAAGATATCATGAAGGGCGTCATGTTCATGCCGTTCCACTTCAAGGAATGTGCTGCAAACGTCCTGACCAACAACGCCCTTGATCCAGTGGCAAAGATCCCGGAGTTCAAGGCCTGTTCTGTCAAGGTCGAGAAAATAAAGGAGGGGAAGTAGAATGGCAGCGAAAGGTGACATGGTCTATGCATGGACCACTGACAAGGAGATTGCAGATAAGGCAGAGCTCGGTGGCGCTGTAACCGGGCTCCTCAAGTTTGCACTTGAAAAGAAAATTGTTGATGCAGTCCTTGTTGTGAAGAAGGGCCAGGATATTTATGATGCCGTACCTACCCTGGTTACGAACCCTGCGGACCTCAAAAACACCGCGGGGTCTCTCCACTGCGGTACGCTGCTCCTCTCGAAACTGGTCAAGAAGTACCTCGAAGGTGCCGAGCATATGAAGATCGGGATCACCGTCAAAGGTTGTGACATGATGGGGCTGTACGAACTGGCAAAGCGCCAGCAGGTCAACCTCGACAACATTGTCATGATCGGTGTCAACTGCGGTGGCTCTGTCAGCCCGGTCATGGCCAGAAAAATGATCAAGGAAAAGTTCGAGATCGACCCGGACAAGGTAACCAAAGAAGAGATCGACAAGGGACAGTTCATTGTCGAGTATGAGGGAGGCCACAAGGGTATCTCCATGGACGAGCTCGAGGAGCAGGGTTATGGCCGGCGAACAAACTGCCGCCGCTGCAAGTTGAAAGTCCCGCGCGGTGCTGACCTTGCCTGCGGGAACTGGGGAGTAATCGGTGACAAGGCAGGAAAGGCCACCTTTGTTGAAGTATGCAGCCAGAAGGGTGCAGACCTGTTGTCACAAGCCGAGAAAGCAGGGGTCCTCAAGACCGAAAAGGCCAATCCGAAGGGCATTGAGATCCGCGGAAAGGTCGAAGGTGCCATGCTGAAACTTGGTGACAAGTGGCGTGCAAAAGACTTTTCCAACCTCGGAGATGGAAGAAAACGTCTTGAGACAATTGTCAAACAGACCTCAAAATGTATCAAGTGCTACTCCTGCATTGAAGCATGTCCAATCTGCTACTGTGTTGAGTGCAGTACCCGCAAGCCCTACCTTGTCACACCCGGGCAGGTTCCACCGAACTTTATGTTCCACCTGATCAGGTTCTCGCATATCTCGGACAGTTGTATCAACTGCGGCCAGTGCCAGGAACTCTGCCCCATGGACATTCCGAACGCACTCTTCATGCACGCACAGCAGGTTGAGATGGAGAAGATGTTCGGGCATACACCAGGTGTCAGCATGGAATTACCTGTTCTTGGTTTCGCAGAAGAGAAGACCGAACGGGAACGGCTTTCTGCAACAGGAAGCGACCAGATATTCGATATCTTCAAGGCCTGATATTTCCGGCCAATCATTCCTTTTTTTTATCCCATTCCAGGTACCATAATTTCCCTCATGGCACATTGGCACTCAATAGAAATGCCAGGAATCAATAGTAGTTTGACTGGGTTTTCGTATGATACTGCGGTTCTAACAATTCCCAAAGGGTCACACAGTCATTCTGAACTCCAATGTAAATATAATTCAGAACTTTGAGTAGTACATGACTGGCATGAGCCTGACTCAAAGTTTGGATAAAAAAATATTATTATTTCAGATATTAGAAAATGGTACGGGGGAAATCACCCAAAAAAGGAGTTACCAGATACTATTTGTAATGTGCCAGCCCTGTGCCCTGAGATCGGCATCGGTTGCAAACGGGTCAAGGTGATAATTGTTGATTCGGGACGGGTCTATCAGGCTGTACCTGAATGAGACTGGTTGTTGTACTGACCAGTTTGAATTCATGAAACGAGAGTCTGACATTGGCGTGTAATTCGGCACTTTCCAGGCAGAAGAGGAAAAACCTGGGTCCGCCATTGGTGTATAGTTCGGCATTTTCCAGCTGGGCGAGAGTAACCCAGGGTCTGATATTGGCGTATAGGCCGGCACTTTCCAATCAGGCGATAAGAATGCAGGGTCTGACATTGGCGTATAGGTTGGGACTTTCCAGTCAGGCGATAAGAAATCTGGTTCATGACCCGATCCCGGGTTCCAGGTGCTGGTGGCGGCCGCAACCACCGACACCCCACCCGCCATTCCAAAAACAAGGAGGGTAACGATTAGTAATAGTTTCATGCGTCGTATATCCATAGTTCTCAATTCATTTCTATGAATTAAATACCTTATCCTGCCGACAGCACGCGAGAGCGAATAAGAGAATGTATATGTTGCCTGATTGCCAATCTAATGTCAAAGAGCTTCATAAAGGGGATTCAAGGGAGAGATGCATGTTCCATGGAACTGAAATCATGTAAAAAATTATATAATTCAGAGACACAACGGACAATTCCCCCAGAGGAAACACTTCTAAAGGTAGAAGCGCTCCTCCCGGTAGCAGGTATCACAAGAGTCGCTGATATCACAAGTCTTGACCGCATCGGGATCCCCGTTTTTTCAAGCATCCGCCCGATGGCTAAGGACGGGGCGATATCAGTCTATAATGGGAAAGGTGCGACACCAGTTGAGGCGAAGGTGTCGGCCATGATGGAAGGTATCGAACGTTGTTCCGCAGAACCATCCATTCGTGAGACGGTGAATGCCGCATACGGGGCCCTTCCAATGGGAATGCGTGCAGTTGACCCGAAGGATCTGATCCTGCCTGAAGGTGTGGATGCATCGGCAATGATCCCATGGGTGGAAGGATATGATATCGCGAGTAACCGGGAGACCTGGGTCCCGGTACATGCAGTATTCCATCCGCTCCCCCGGTTTACTCTTCCCCTTTTCCGTACCAATACGAATGGCCTGGCATCAGGAAATACCCGCGAAGAGGCAATATTCCATGCATTGATGGAATTGATCGAGCGGGATGCCTGGTCTCTTGCAGAGATCACAAGAAGGACTGGAAAACGGGTTGTGAATGTTCGTTCCGGGCTGGAACGCGAATTACTTGATAAATTTACCAATGCCGGCGTGGAAGTCATCATCAAGGATATTACCAGCGATATCGGGATCCCGACGATCGCCGCGGTATCGGATGATGTCCGGTTGAAAGACCCGACACTCCTGACTATCGGGATGGGGACTCATACCAATGCTAAAATTGCCCTCCTCCGGGCGTTGACTGAAACAGCCCAGAGCAGGTTGACCCAGATCCACGGTGCAAGGGAAGATACTGAAGTCGCAGATTTCAGGAGGAAAATAGGGTACGAAAGGACGAGAAGACTGAACCGGTACTGGTTCGAATCTGACAGTGAAGCAGACTTCTCTTCTATCCCTTCAAGTGATACCGATGATTTCCTCACTGATATCCGGAATGTAATCGATGCCCTTGGGAATGCAGGACTCAATAATGTGATCGTAGTAGACCTCACCCGTCCTGATATCGGTGTGCCGGTGGTGCGGGTCATTGTCCCGGGACTTGAAGTATTTGCAATGGATGGGGAACGTTCCGGGAGGCGATGTAATGAGGCGCGAACTCGTCGTGTTCCTCGGGCCGAGTCTTCCCCTGCGTGATGCGGAACAGATCCTCCCTGCCACCTATCTTCCACCTGCCAGGCGTGGGGATATTCCCCTTGCAGTCCGACAGGGTGCCAGGGTCATCTGCCTCATTGACGGCGTATTTTTTCAGGACTGTTCGGTAGGGCACCGGGAGATACTTGCCGCAATTGAAAACAAGGTACGGATGATCGGGTCCTCGAGTATGGGAGCACTCCGTGCGGCAGAGCTCGATACCCTTGGTATGGAAGGCGTTGGGGAAGTATACCACCTGTACAAAAATGGTGATGTCGAATCTGATGATGAAGTGGCGTTGATCTTCGATCCTGAATCCGGCACCGCCCTTTCAGTCCCGCTCGTCAATATCAGGTATATCCTGAAACTAGCAGCAGAACAGGGCATTATCACCGGTGAACAGAAGGAACACCTGTTCAGGACCGCACAACTATTATATTTCCCGGAACGTACCTGGGACCGGATCCGGGAACTGGCGAGTGAAAAAATTCCTGTCCGGACGCTTGAAAAATTCATGCAGTACGCAGAGAACGGACCCGACCTGAAGCGTGAAGATGCAATCCGGGCATTGAACTATACGCGGGTTATTGCAGAAGAGCTGGGCATTCTTTGATCCTATCATATTTCAGAGAGGAAACATTTCCCATCAGATTTGTTATCGTATTGGCTGGAATAAAACCGGCCAGCACACTGATTTTCACAATTCGCGTGATCGAGGGAATGATAGGCATGTGATTTCCAGGTGCCTTCAATCAACAATGATTGGAACCTGAAACAAAGGCCATGATGGTTGAAATCCCGGTCATGCAATAATACTCGATAACCTACATGATGGCAAGCATGCGTTCGATTGAATTCCGGGCATTTGATGCGATATCCTTTGGTACCGTAACCAGGGGCGACAGGTTTTCCAGAGACTGAAGGACCAGGGAAAGATTGGTCTTTTTCATATTGGAACAGACTGCCCTGCCTGAAAGTGGATAACAGGATTTATCGGGACACTCTTTTTGCATCCGGTACAGGATCCCGATTTCTGTCCCAATGATATAGGAGGATTTGTTTCCGGCACAAACATGGCGGATCATACCTGAGGTGCTGTAGACATAATCCGCCGCATCGATCACTTCAGGCCGGCATTCGGGGTGCACGATTACCTCTGTCCCGGGATGATCCTGGTTCGCCGTGGTCACATCTTCAACTGTGATCAGGTCATGAACGATGCAATAGCCTTCCCAGGGGAGGACCTCCTTATTTGTGAACCGGGCAACGTATCGGGCGAGGTTCCTGTCCGGGACAAAGAGCACCTGGTCTTCCTGAACTGAATTGACTACCTTCACCGCATTTGCCGAGGTGCAGCAGATGTCGCTTTCCGCCTTTACCCCGGCTGATGTGTTTACGTATGCCACAACGGCAGCATCGGGAAACCGCATCCTTGCAGACCTGATCTCCTCTGCCGTAACCATTTCTGCCATCGGGCAACAGGCGTCGTGGGCTGGCAGGATGACTTTTTTTTCCGGAGATAAAATTGCGGCAGTCTCTGCCATGAAATCGACACCACAAAATACAATTACACTCCCTTCAAGGGAAGCAGCAGCCCTTGAGAGCTCCAGCGAGTCACCGATCAGGTCTGCTACGTCCTGCACGGGTCCTGCCTGGTAATTGTGGGCAAGGATAATCGCGTCCTTTTCTTCCTTTAATGCGATAATTTTTTCAATAAGTGCAGAGTCATCCATGAATCCGGCCCTCTTATCCCCTTTGTTGAAAGGGAGTCCAGGTTAAACTCCATCCCAGACGTGCAGAAAATGCAGACCGCCCGTTGGCATTTTCTTATTCATTTGTATGTTCGGGAAAAAAGTCCTGTCGGTTACATAGAGGGTACAACGGTCGTGCTCTTTGTGTATACTCCCTGTCCGAAACGATATGTTGAGGTGGGAACGAGATAGACTTAAGTACCATATATGGACGGATCATCCAATAGGGTGTGAACCACTGATGCGACTGCAATTACCTAATGGTACTACGCGTGAAGTCAACGGCGATCCAAGAACTGTGGCTGCATTGCTTACCGGATGTGACATTAACCCCCTGGAAGTGATTGTCACGAAAAACGGCAGGCTGATCCCTGAAGATGCGACCGTATCGGGAAATGATGAGATCCGGGTATTTCTCGTTGCGCACGGGGGGTGAACCCGGTTAGTGCAGGTGCAGGGGAGAGAGAAACTATTCCCTACTGCGATAATTGCGATGATCCCGCGGTATACTTCGACCCCCGCCTGCAGCGCCACCTGTGTGAGGTGCACCTCAGCCAGGACGTCGAACGCCGGGTGATCGACCGCCTGGCCAGACACGGGATGATCCATGACGGAGATCGGATTGCGATTGGTCTTTCCGGGGGAAAAGACAGTTCCGTCCTCCTTTCCATCCTGTCCCGTGTCATCCGGGAACGTTGGGATGCAGAACTTATCGCCATCACCGTAGACGAAGGGATTGCGGGGTACCGCGAGGAAACGATACAATCTGCGGTGTCACTGACGAAACGACTGGGAATATCCCACCATATCGTCTCCTTCCAGTCACTTTTTGGGACAACCCTGGATTTTCTTCTTACTGCCCATCCGCTCAGGGCATGTACCGCTTGTGGGATCCTTCGTAAAAAAGCCCTTTCTGACGCAGCAAGAGATATTTCGGCAGACAGTATCGCAACCGGCCATAACCTTTCTGACGCAGCACAGTCAGTCCTGATGAATTACCTCAGGGGAGATTTTGAGCGCCTCCTGCGGGACAGCAGCAGGCGGGAAGACCGGGGTTTTATCCGGAGGATCAAGCCTCTCCTTGATGTGCATGAAAAAGAGATCACGCTCTATAGCATGGTCAATGGAATAACCGGCATGCTACCTGAATGTCCGTATGCTACAACCGCATTCAGGGCTGAAGTAAGGACCCTGCAGGCAGGGATCGAGTACCATTACCCTGGTGCATCGCTCCGTATTATCGAAGGCCAGGAGTCACTCAGCAAACAGGCAAAGAAAACAGTCCGTCCTGGTACTGTCGGTTACTGTGCCTCCTGTGGGGATCCATGTAGCGGCCATGTCTGCCAGGCATGCGGGTTACTACAAAACCTCAACAAATAAGTTGATCGGGCCGGAGTTTTTCCGGTTACAATCCGCTGATCAGAATGGGTGCGATCATGAGGATTCACTGGCGAAAGTTATTGGAGGGAGTGGGGATATCAATCTCGTCCAATAATTATGCAGCATCACCCGTTCCCCGCGTGGAGCCACTGTTCCTGGACAGATTTTCATGTGTCCGGCTGGACCGCGGACCCACGGACCCGTTCCGGGTGGGTGTAGATATTCATCTGGTCGCTTCTGGCAAATCCAATGATCGTAAGGCCTGTCTTTCCAGCTATTTCCACGGCAAGGCTCGTCGTCGCACTCCGGGATACGATGACCGGTATTCCCGCAATGAGGCATTTTCTGATCATTTCTGATGACACTCTTCCTGAACTGACGGCAAATGTATTCGAGAATGAAATATTGTTCAGCAGTCCGTAACCGATCACACGGTCAAGAGCGTTGTGACGGCCGATATCCTCTGCAATGCAGACCACTCCGCCAGGTGAAAAAAGTCCCACGATGTGTACCCCGCCGGTCTTTGCATGAAGGTCCGACTGGAGTGTCTGTTTCATACCGGTCCTGATATCTGCCACGTCTACGACGAGGTCTGATGTTATTTCCGGTAGCTTTGCCACGTCGAGGAAGGAGGAAGAACCCCCGCATCCGGAGAGAACCGTTTTCTTGGAGATGAGAATTTTGAAGGGGTTTTTTGTCAGGACACTGACCCGGTCAGGTTCTACCTGGATTGATTCGATCTCATCAGGTCCATGGATGATACGCTCGGTATAAAGGATCCCGATAACCAATTCCCTGACCATCACCGGGCTTGTCATCACCGTGAGTGCATGCCGGCCATTGACGCTAATGGTAAGCGGGACTTCCAGGACCACTTCATGCTCAGATTCCGTAAATATGCCCGATTTTTCCCTGGTGCAACGAACGACCCTGTACATTCATACCATCCGTGAGATCTCTTCCACCGTCACTATGAGTTGTTCAACGTCATCTGCATTGTTATACAGGTGCAGACTTGCCCTGACGGTACCGTTATCTGCGCCGATATGGTGCATCAGCGGGATACAGCAGTGTTCTCCTGATCTGACCATAATACCTGCAGCCTCATCAAGGATATGCGCAACCTCATGAGGGTGCAAATCCTTCACGGTGAACGAAACTACCCCGATTCGGTTTTTTCCTGGCGGAGGCCCGTACACCGTCACGCCCTTCACTGATGAAAGTCCGTCTATCATCCGGGTGGTAAGTGCCTGTTCATGGTTCATGACCCGGTCCATACCGATACCCTCCAGGTAATCAACGGCTTTTCCAAGGCCAATGCAACTACCCACCGGTGGAGTACCGGCTTCGTACCGCATGTACCCGCCGGACTCTGTATAGTGGTCGGCTGTAACATCACTGATCATGCCACCTCCGACAAGGAGTGGGGAGAGGTCGGGAGATTTCATCCATAATACCCCGGTACCGGAAGGTCCAAGCATTTTGTGGCCAGAAAAGCAGAGATAATCGCATCCGGCTTTTTTGACATCCACGGGAATGTGAGGGACCGACTGGGCCCCGTCGACAAGGAGACGACTGTCATGTGCCCTGCAAAGTGCCGCGATCTTGTTCACCGGTGTGACCGAGCCGAGGACATTCGATGCGTGGCTGACTGCCACGAGTTTCGTTGCATCATCAATCGTATCCTCAAACAGGGACAGATCAAACGTCCCATCGGGTCCTGGAGGTACGACAGAGAGATTGATACCGTGTTTCTCATGAAGGCGGACCCAGGGAAGATAATTGGAGTGGTGCTCGAGCGTGGTTGTCACAATTCGGTCCCCTTTGTGCCATTCCATCCCGCATGCGACTATGTTGATCGCTTCGGTAGTATTTTTCGTAATGACTGTCTGGCCTTCTGTTGCCCCGATAAAGGATGCGATTTTTTTATGTGCATCGGCATATTTCTGTGTTGCCACTAATGCGAGCCTGTGAACACCCCGCCCCACGTTGGCACGGTACCGGAGCTCGTACTCATCCATGGCTTTGATGACCGGGATGGGGGAGAGACTTGTTGCAGCACTGTCCATGTAAATTAAATCCTTCATAATCGGGAAATCATCCCTGGCATCCTCGATCCTCACGCTTCGTTCACCAACTAACAAATCAATAGGAATACCGGGAGATAAATATCATTGCTTTAATAAGTGGTTTTGCCAACCTCAAGGCCGGTTACCAATGAAGGGTGGACGATCATTTGGGTATTCAGTGGATAGAAGAGGTGGACTTTATCGGCAGTTCACATCCCTGATGAATTGGATTTTCAGAACAACACACACTTCCCAGGACCAGGAGACCGTTTTGATTGATCAACTGACGTTCGCTGGGATCGGAGGGATAATCCTCTTAAAAGATCAACACCTGTAACGAATATCCTGGTGGAGCATGGAAGAACAGCAACTGGTATACATGGACCACGCGGCTACGACCGCTGTGCACCCCGAAGTAGTAGAGGCAATGATTCCCTACCTTCATGGTCATTACGGAAACCCGTCTTCAATCTATTCCATTGCGCAGGAGGCTAAAGAGGCAGTTGGATCTGCGCGGGTCTCTCTTGCCACTGCACTCGGGGCTGATGTGGATGAAATCTATTTCACATCCGGGGGGACTGAGTCCGACAACTGGGCAATCAAGGGGGTCACGTATGCCAACAGGAAGCGGGGGGATCATATCATCACCTCGAAAATCGAGCACCATGCCATCCTCCACACCTGCCAGTACCTTGAAAAACAGGGGTTCAAAATTACCTATCTCCCTGTTGACCAGTATGGGCTGGTTGACCCTGGTGACCTGGAACGTTCAATAACCGATAAGACGATTCTGGTCTCCGTGATGTATGCCAATAACGAGATTGGGACGATTGAGCCGGTGCAGGAACTGGCTTCAATTACCCATGAACACGGGGTGTATTTCCATACCGACGCAGTCCAGGCAGTCGGCCATGTCCCGGTGTCAGTCAGGAGTACGGGTATTGACCTCCTCTCATTGTCCGGCCATAAATTCAACGGGCCAAAAGGTACCGGAGCGCTTTTTATCCGGAAAGGGGTCAGGATTGATAACATACTCCATGGTGGCGCCCAGGAACGGAACCGGAGGGCAGGAACGGAAAACCTTGCAGGAATTGTGGGCACCGGGAAGGCGATTGAACTTGCCACAACCGGGATCGAGGAGAAAGGGGTACGGATACGGACGATGCGGGACCGGTTGTTAAGGGGTATCCAGGACTCAATTCAGAATACACGGTTAAATGGGCACCCCTTAAAACGGCTCCCTGGTAACCTGAACGTCAGCTTTGATTATATCGAGGGTGAATCCATGCTCCTGCTGCTGGATAGTTTCGGTATCTGTGCCTCAACGGGAAGCGCCTGCACGTCGGGTTCTCTCGAACCCTCGCACGTGCTCCTTGCAACTGGTCTGCCCGCGGAGACTGCGCATGGCTCGTTACGGCTGACCGTTGATACGGATAACACCAATGAAGAGGTTGATTATGTTCTGTCGACCCTTCCCAGGGTGGTCAGTCGTCTCCGTGAAATGTCTCCACTTGGAAAACAAGTAACCTCATAGAAAAGGCTGTGATGTATAGCAAAACGGTAATGGATCATTTTATGAATCCCCGGAATGTCGGTGAAATAAAAAATCCTGGTGGTGTCGGGGAAGTAGGGAATCCGGTTTGTGGGGATATCATGAAGATCTTCTTAAAAATCGGGGATAACCGGATCACCGATGCAAAATTCAAGACTTTCGGCTGCGGTGCTGCGATTGCACCGGGCAGTATGGCCACTGAACTGATCAAGGGAAAGTCCATGGAAGAAGCGTGGGAGGTGACGAACAAGGCCGTGGCCGAAGCTCTCAAAGGCCGTCCCCCAATCAGGATGCATTGTTCAGTGCTTGCCGAAGAAGGGATCCACAAGGTGATCAACGCGTACCGGGTCAGCCATAACCTCGGTCCCTGGGAAGAAAAGGCTCATTCTCACCATGAGGAAAAGGACAATGGCGGGTGCAAAACCTGTTACTCCGGGTGAGGACAACCTGGTAGCAGGACCCTAAGGGTGCAGGCATTCAGATGAGGAAATCCATTCAACACGGAGCCAAGATACCACCGATGTTAACCAGGAGCGAACAAGACCGGTACCATCGCCAGATATTACTTATCGGTGAGGAGGGACAGGAGAAACTGAAATCTGCACGGGTGGTCATCGCCGGTGCCGGGGGGCTCGGGTGTCCGGTGGCCACCTATCTCGCTGTTGCCGGTGTAGGCCATATACGGATCATTGACCATGACACGGTCGATCGTTCGAATCTGAACCGTCAGATCCTTTTCTGGGACAAGGATATCGGGTTGGCAAAAACCTGGTCCGCAGGTGAAAAACTTAAATCGATCAATCCCGATATCGAAATCGATGCGGTCCAGGCGACCATCGATGATAAAACTGCACCCGGACTTGTCAGAGATGTGGATGCAATCGTTGATGCGATGGACAATTACCCTGCCCGGTACCTTCTGAATCATCTTGCCTGTACATTCGGTATACCTTTGTTCCATGGGGCGATAAGGGGGTTCGACGGACAGGTGACTTCAATTATACCGGGAAAGACCGCCTGCCTGGCCTGTATATTCCCGGAAGCCCCCCCAATAGAAATATCCCCTGTCATCGGGGTCACACCAGGTCTCATTGGTATGATACAGGCAAATGAAGTGATCAAATACCTGCTCGGTACGGGTGAACTGCTCACAAACAGGCTTTTAATTTGGGATGGGCTGCGTTCATCTATTGAGACGATCCAGGTTGAACGAGATCCGTACTGCAGAGAATGCAGCCATCTATACAATGACGGGGTTATGAGGGAGAAATTGAAATGAACGTCCGTGTTAAGGCATTTGCAAGGTTTCGAGAGATAATAGGGAGTGAAAACACCCTTCAACTTAATGAAGGCACCCCGGTAATCGATGCGCTGAAAACCCTTTCAGCGGGTTCATTGGATTTCAGGGATGCCTGTTTTGACAAGGAGGGAAATGTTGCGTCCCATGTGGTGCTGATGATCAACGGGAAACGGATAAGCAGCAAGGACCGGGAGAAGGTTGTGCTCCATGATGGCGACGAGCTTGCCGTCTTCCCGCCTGTCGCGGGTGGGTAGTTGAACAACGGTTGGAGATTTCCTGGTCAGGATACAGCAGGATGATTTGGTATCAGGACACCGGGAAATAAGACAAAATCAGGAGGAACAGGTGCTATTTTCACATTTACCAGTATCGTCCATGATGATGGGATAGAATCCATGGAGATCGAGGTATACCGTGACGTAGCAGAATGGGGAATCAGCCTGTTTTCATGGATGAGGCGATGGAAATTTCCGCTTACACCGTGTTGATGGTATCCGCCAGACAGGCCTGCTCCGGGTGGGGGCCATACTGTATTGATGGTTGTCTGTGTCGGACAACGTAAAGAAGCGTTTCCCGGTCGCGAGTTTATTGTTATTGCCCCAATTGCCACCTGCTCCCTACCACAATCTGTGTCGCACAATGGTGCCGTGGTTTGAGCATGGGGTATTTCCCAATTTTATCGTGGGACCAGATATCAAATTAAAGGGCAAACGACGAAAAGGGAAAGAAATTCAGAATTCTATCTAGTAAACTGTGCATTCAGCGGCGTTGCAGGCAAAAAAAGACCGTTTATATTTTCACTTTGGATCTGCGTGATGCCATAAGATATGATGGATGTCTCTTGTTTATCCCTGTCATATAAGAACGCGGCTGGCAGATTTCCAGGTCGATAAAAAAGTGGGTACAACCTGGATGCAGGGTCAAAAAATTATGGTAATGAATTCTTCTTACGGTAGATGAATGCGTAATACAGTACCCCGATGACCCCTGCAATGATAATTGTCACGAGGATTGGATTGGAGACAACGAGCCCGATTCCCGAACGGTTAATTACATTGATCTTCACCTTCATCGTATCAGAAATATGCGTGTTATCCATTGCATCCCGGTAGCGTATCTCTGAGTCGAGCCCATATTCTTTTGCTGTTGCCGCCTTGTCAACACTCAGCTGAAACCGGGCAGTGGCACGGTCACCGGGTTTCAGGTCACCCAAAAATGCAATATCATCCGCACTCGTGAATGGGTCGAGCGTGCTGATCCTTGCCTGTGCACTATATATCGTCGCTGCACCCGTATTCTCATATTCTACATTGAATACGCCACCAGTTCCCGGATAGACTGTAATTGGATCTGATACGATGGCCAGGTCCACCTTTCCACCTACCGGGACACCGATGGTCACCGGGTCTGATGTCACCGTGTCGCCATCCCGGTTCTCATAGACGACAATCATATTTACAGGATAGGTTTTTTCACCGGCATCTTTTGTGACCGTTACCTTGTAATGGGCAGTTACCGTGCTGTTCGGGGAAAAATCACCGATGAAGACGCTGCTGTCAACCGGGATTACGGGGCTTGAATTGTCTCTGATGATCTTAATCACCGCATTCTTCCCGCTCTCATAGCCCTTGTTTTTAATGATAAGATTCAGGTACCCGTCATTTCCGGCATTCAGGTGGTCCGGTTCAACATTCAACACTTCTAACGTGACCAGTGGTTTGATTTTTACGGGCAACTGGAATATCTCCGATGTCTGCCGGTAGTGATAGATGATGCTGTCACTTCCAACCTGTTCCGCATTACTAAGATACGTGTAATTCAGTTCCAATGGGAGCATATATTCACCGGGTGGTGCGTCATTGCTAATCCGGGCGATAAATGGAACAGGTATTGACGCCCCGCCAACGATATCTCCCACCATCTGTGGGTCAGATTTAATCACCAGCGGTGCCGTGCCGCTTCTGAGACTGACGGTCGCAAGCTTGGCGGTATTCGGTTGGTCGGCAGGACTCACAAGCGTTGACTGGATAATTTTTATATCGTTCAACCCTTTATTCTGGATGATAACCGTGATTGTTGCGTCTTTTCCCTGGCTGAACTCATTGATCCCGGATATTGTTGCCGAGAGATCTGGTGAGCCGGACAAATATTTTGTCTCAGCCAATACCGGGCTCGTGAAAAAGGCCAGCAGAACAATGAATATTAAAATATACTTAGTTTTCATGCGATATCACTTGTTGTTCTTGTTGTAACAACATTTGTTTGCAGAAGATATTAATACCTTGTTTTCCGTCAGGCTGATCTGATGAGGCGGTATATA
>CAIJED010000378.1 GCA_903819595.1 uncultured Methanomicrobiales archaeon
GGACTGAAATCATTTGCTCCAAGGAGTATACGGTTTATTTCGATCGATCAGAGGTACCAGCCGCACTGCACACTATCGTTTCCGAACCTTTCCAGGGACGAGTGGCTATCGCACCTGAATCTGATTGCCGACGGGGTTGAACGTGTATGACACCTGAAGGTATGTTCTCCGATATCCCGGTCGAAATCGGGGTTGTTTTTGAAGGGGAACGAATCCGGAAACAGGTCATGCATGTGGAACTTGGGGGGCCCCAAGTAAAAGAAAAGTTTGAGATCCTCAGGGTGAAACCCCCGGAGGAGGTCATCAACGGGGAAGTGAAGGTGCTGGGCCCTGATCTTTTTGAGATGGCTGAAGGTGGGGCTATCCCCTTTGGCATCTGCGTGGAGGTTGCCGGGAGCCAGCTCGAGGCAGACATGGAAGCGGTCATGGAGCGCCGTATCCACGACTTCTGTAACTGGATTGAGGGTTTCATGCACCTGAACCAGAGGGATGGGATCTGGCTCCGGGTCGATAAAAAAGCGGTTTCCAGAGGCCTTACACTCAACCATGTCGGAACGGTACTAATCAGGCTTTTCCGGAGTGCTCTCCCGATAATAGAACGAATCAGCGTGACAATCATCACCGATCCGGCACTTGTGCACCGCTGGCATGCAGATGCGGTCCGGACCTACGAGGAGCGGGACGCAAGGACACGTGGTATGACCGATGAAGACGTCGATGTCTTCTACGGGTGTTCACTCTGCCAGTCATTTGCACCTTCCCATGTCTGCGTGATCACCCCGGAGCGGTATGCCAACTGTGGGGCAATCAGCTGGCTTGACGGGCGGGCTGCATCAAGAGTGGACCCTAGGGGTCCGATTTACGAGATCCCGAAAGGTGTGTGCATCGACCCTGAAACCGGGGAATATGAAGGTGTAAACCGTGTCGTCAAGGAAAAATCACTGTCTGATGTTTCACGGGTACAACTGTATACCGCTTTCGGTTACCCGCATACGTCCTGCGGTTGTTTTGAATGTACCACATTTTATGTCCCTGAATGCGATGGCCTCGGGATCGTTAACCGGGACTTCCGGGGGCTGACTCCCACAGGACTGAGCTTCGGTTCGATTGCAGATTCAACTGGTGGTGGGAGGCAGGTAGATGGTTTCCATGGGCTCTCATTCGAATACATGAGGTCCCCGAGGTTTTTGCGGGCGAGCGGCGGATGGGAGCGGATTGTATGGATGCCGTCAGATGTGCGGGAAAAACTGAAGGATTATATCCCGGCTGACCTGTACGAACAGATCGCCACCAATAAGGAGGTCGCATCCATGGACGAAATGTTGTCGTTCCTCCGGGTACACCACCACCCAATCCTTTCCCGGGCAGCCGTTGCTGAATTGTCATCGCCAGGTTCTGTCTGGGCTGTTGCCGATACTCATGAGGGGCATCCTGTACCGTCGGGCCCCGGGGCTGGCATATCAATAACGTTCCATAATATCCGGCTCCATGCGGACCGCATTTTTGTGAAGAAAGGGAGAAAATAAATGGAAAACGAACAGGATGCACTCATCAGAAGCCTGATCAAACTCCTCGCCGGGGATGGGGAATTAGAATTGGAACAGGTCACCCTGACTGCAAAAGAGCTGACGATATCGTTATCCGATCTCTCGGGGTTCCCGGCGATAACAGGGCTCGTACCATCACCGGCGTCAAAGCCCGGGCTTGTGGATATCGGGTATACACCCCCGGCCCGGTCATATCCGGGTAAGATACGGGAAGTTATCCTCGGATCAACCAGGGGAGACGGGGGGAGCCGGGTAAAATCTGTGACAATCGGCGGGGCATCTACACCACCGTTTCATTTGTTTGAAGGCACAGACCCCCATTCTCCTGTGGTCGCAGGGAGTGTATTCGACATTGTCCCACCACTCCCGGGTCCGGTGAAGGAATCATTCGGGGACGCTCTTCTGGACCCCTGCGACTGGGCAAAAGCCTGGGTTGACCGCTATGGCGCTGACTTAATCGACCTTGACCTGATTAGCACGGACCCATACTTAAAGGATACTCCCGTGAAGCGCGCCGTCAACCTGGTTGAAGATCTCCTCCAGGCAGTGGATGTACCACTTATCATCGGGGGCTCCGGAAATCCTGAAAAGGACGCGAAACTCCTCCCAAAAGTAGCTGAAGTGTGTGCAGGGGAGCGGATCCTGCTCTCATCAGCAACAATGAATATGTGGGAGCCGGTTGCAAAAGCGGCCCAGGAATATAACCATGTGGTCCTCGCCTGGAGCCCGATTGATATTAACCAGGCCAAAGAGCTGAACCGGAAGCTGATGGGATACCTGCCACCAGACCAGATCATCATGGATCCGACATCCGCAGCGCTCGGCTACGGTCTTGAGTACTCATTTTCCGTAATGGAACGGATCCGTCATGCAGGCCTGATGGGAGACCGGGAACTCCAGTGCCCGATGGCGTCCGGAACCGCGAATTCGTGGGGGGCCCGGGAGGCCTGGAAACGTGATCCAGAGCTTGGACCCCGTGAGTACCGTGGGCCCCTGTGGGAGACAACTGGGGCGCTTGCATTCCTCCTTGCCGGGATAGACCTGTTTATCATGGTCCATCCCGGGGGAGCAAGGACAATTGAAGATATTGTCGGCTGGCTCGCAGATGGAATAAACCCCCCGACATTCCCTGATTTCATCGGGGTGGGACATTAGGAGGGATCTTGTGACGAAGAAAAAACTAGGCCCGATGAACCTTTACCCACTCCTCCCCCGCACCAACTGTGGCGAATGCGTCCCGAAGACCTGCATGGGATTCGCAGTCCAGCTATGCGAGCGGGGCCTGACACTGGCCCAGTGTCCACCACTGGCTGACCCGAAATTCCAGATAGGCTTGGAAAAACTTGAGGCACTGCTCGCCCCACCGGTACAGGAGGTAGTAATCGGACGGGGTGAGCGGGAGGTCCGGGTGGGTGGTCAGCTGGTGATGCACCGCCACGAGCTCCGCTATTTTAACAAGACGGCGATCTTCACAACAGTTGATGACACGATGGCCGGAGAGGATATTGCCAGCCGGGTGAAGGAGACCAGCTCGTTCGCCTATCCTTATATCGGTCATACACTGAGACTTGACGGTATCACGGTCCGTTCGCTTTCCAATGATGTAGATACCTTTCAGAAGACCGTGGAGATGGTGAATGGGCTGACCGGGATGCCCCTGGTCCTCTGGTCGGCGGATCCTGTCATCATTTCAGCAGGACTCGAGACCGCAGGGGAAAAAAGACCGCTTATATACGCTGCCGATGAATCAAACTGGGAACAGATGGCTGAACTGGCCAACCATTCCGGATGCCCCCTTGCAGTTCATGCGGATGGCAATGTTGGCACAATTCGGTCTCTTATTTCCGCAATTTCCGACAGGGGTGTAAAAAACCTGCTCATTGACCCGGGGTGTGGATTTGGTGAGACCCTCCGTGGGACCCTTGACAATATGACCATGATCAGGACTTCCGGAATATCCGGTGATGATTCATTGATGGGGCATCCCCTTATCGGGTCTCCGGTGACCCTCTGGGACCTGCGAAATTCCCTTCCGGATGAATCAATCCGCTGGATGGAGTCCTGCCTTGCATCAATGATGACAATCCGCTATGCCGATCTCATGATCATCCGGGACCCGTCTATGTGGTCGACATTACCCCTTGTGGTCCTCATTAATAATCTGTACAATGACCCGAGAAAACCGGTGAGTGTTGAACCCGGGCTTCGGGTATTTGGTACTCCTGACCCGGTTAACAGCCCCGTACTGATCACATCTAACTTTGCCCTGACCTATTTTACGGTCCTTTCTGACATTGAGAAGCTCAACTGTTACCTGCTGGTGGCAGATACCGAAGGCCTTTCAGTTGATTCTGCTGTTGCAGGAAGAAAATTCAATGCCCAGAAAGTGGCCGATATTATCAACTCATCGGGAATTTCAAATAAAGTTACTCATCGGACATTAATAATCCCGGGTCTCGCTGCACGACTGAAAGGCGATATTGAGGATGCAATAAAATGGGATGTGATGGTTGGTCCACGCGATTCTGCGGGAATTCCCGGCTATCTTAAGGAGAAATGGGAAGGGGTAGATCATAAACCAGGGTGGAGTTACCGCTAGAAATTGCCGCCTGGGTCCCTGCCAGGGGGATGTTGGATATCGCATTCCGGCATTGGCGGCCGACTCCCGGCCATCAGTGTACGTCGCTGTGAAAAATGACCTCGGATTTGCTTTCCGATCACCTGGATTGCAGAAAACTACATTAAATAACTTAGGAAATTTCAGGTTAATGAACAAAGGTACCGCATTTTCCAATATGTTTACTTCTTGTGGTACATGTAAATGGCAGTCCTATGACCGATGATCACCTCAAAGTCACCAACGTTTCCTACCTGACTGGTGTGCTGCTTGATTTCAAAGGAATAAAAATCAGGGAATTCTGCCAGTCAAAAATTGAGAGCGGGGCAGACCCTTTCTCGATTTTTGGTGAACTCCAGCATGGCCTTGAAGAGATAGGAAAGGGGTACGAAGATCCCGGTTTCCGGAGATATTTCAATTCTGACCTGATTGTTTCCGGCAGGAACATGAAACGGGCGATTGAGATATTAAAACCACTTCTGCCTCCACGAAAAGACGGAAAAGGGCTGGTGGTGATTGGCACGGTGGCCGGTGATGTACATGATATCGGAAAGACGATCTTTGCCGTGACCCTTGAATCTGATGGATTTATTATCAAAGACATCGGCGTAGATGTCTCCTGCACCGGATTTATTGAGGCAGTCCGGGAGACTTCTCCGGATATTCTCGCAATGTCATCCCTGCTTACGACAACGCTGCCGTCAATGAGTGAAGTAATACAAGGACTCACTATTGCCGGACTCAGGGACAGGGTATGGGTTATCGTCGGCGGACACGCAGTAACCGAACAGTTTGCACGGACAATCGGTGCTGATGCGTACGGCAGGGACTGTGTCGATGGGCTTCGGAAATGCCGGGAGTTCATGCAGGAAAAGGTATGAAGATCTTCTTTCTCTACTCGGGGCCCTTTGGGGAACAGATTATCAACACCATCAGCCTCGGCGGGCTTGGAGACCAGGTAAGCGGGGCGTACGAACTCAGGCCGGAAGATATCCTGGCCCGGGATGGAGGGGGGCAGGGACCGGACAGTTTCTTCGAGAATCCCGGGAGCTTTATCCCGGCTGATTTTCCCTGTACCACCGCTGACCTGCTGATCGTCCTTGGGGTCCATGGACAGTTGAGCGACCTGGTCCCCTGCATTGCCGGAAGACTTGGAGCCCGGTCGGTCCTGTACCCCATCGATGACCGCGATACAATCCCGGAAGCCCGGAAGACGATCAGTGATGAGCTGGCCGGAATGGGGGTGCATGTTGAATTCCCTGAACCATTTTGCAGCCTTTCCAGGAGCATGGACCCTTTTATTGACGAATTCCTGAAATTCTTTGGCAGGCCGCTCCTCCGGGTATTCAGGGATGCGGGATCAGATCGGATCCATCATGTTGAGGTCCTCCGTGACACCCCCTGTGGATCAGCATCCTGTATCGCGGGAAAACTGGCAGGTGTCGATACAGGAGACCTGGATTCCCTGACCAGGTTCTGTTACGATGAGCAGCATAACGATGAAGCTGATAACTACTGTCTTGCTGAGATGGACCCGCGTCACCCGCTGATGCAGGAGGCCGGAGACCTGTTTAAGGATGCCTTGTTCGGGGGTTGCGGGATCCCTTCGACAAAAGATACGATTCTCTCAATTCTTCAACAGTCCGGGGAAACCGCTGTTGAGGACCTTTCAGAACAGGTCGTGGGACGGTCTTCCGGCAATGGAGCATCCGGCTGCATAACGGGGAGGGCATTTGATTTGTACCTCAATGAACTTACCGAAGAAAACCAGATCATCATCACGTCAGAAGGTACTGTGAAACTTTCGTAACCGTGTAACATCCCGGTATTCTTCAAACAGGTGATAATTTCATGAAAGTTCCACCGGGCCGAACATCAGGCCATTAATAAACATGTCTTCAAATCCTGGTTCATTTTCAAGGCGTACATGTTCAGTTATTGTCACCATCTTCTCTGCTTCGTCTCGCTTTGAACGTGAGAGGAGCATCATGGCGGCCCCCTCGATTGCCGCATTTCCAGCCTGTACCACTCGATCACGGGGCAATGACGGGATCATGCCTATCCGTTCCGCATGGACGGGGTCAATTGATGTCCCGAACGCCCCGGCAAGGTATACCTTTGAAAGATTCATCGGCATTAACCCCCATCTCCGGAGAAGTGTCTGTACCCCGGTAATAATAGCAGCTTTGGCGAGTTTGATCGCATCAATATCCTCTTCATCTATATATATAGATGATTCAGGCTCCTTTTCATGGACCGCCAGGACAAAACGTGTCCGATCACCGGTAAATTTTCCAGCCGTATCCATGAGCCCATGTTCCAGTAATTCCGAAAGGGTATCCACCAACCCTGAGCCGCAGATACCAATCGGGGATGTGTTTCCGATCGTCTGACAGGAAACAGTACCATCGGCCTGAATGTGCACCTGGCCGATCGCTCCGTTTACCGCCCCGGTCCCGCATTTCACTCCTGACCCTTCAAACGCGGGGCCTGATGCACAGGACGTGACAAGGATCCGATCCCTGTTTCCCACGGCAATCTCTGTGTTCGTGCCAATATCGATGGCCATGGTGACTTCCTCCTGCTCATGCATTCCCACCGCCAGAAGTACTGCGAGCATGTCGGCACCAACGAACTGCCCGAGGACCGGTGGTGCGTAGAGGTGTCCATCCGGGTGTATCATGATCTTCCTTTCTGCCGCCGGGATCTCGATCGATCCGGGATGACACGATTCATAGGGTGATCGTCCGAGGGACCGGACCGGGAGGCCGCATATTAGGTCACGCATGACGGTATTGCCAACCATCACGATATCATATATTTCATCGGGGTTGACTGGCCCTGATAACAGGGCTCGTTGTACCTCATCAACGAAAACCTGGTCCAGCAGAGTCTGCCCGCCTGTGGAACTGGTCGCAAAGCCAACCCTGTCAATCACGTTATCCCCGAACCTTCCCTGGGGATTTAAGAGCGATTTTGTTGCGAGCGGGGTGATCGTGGTACCTTCAAGATCATACCAGCGGATGACAAAAGTTGTGGTACCCGCATCAAACGCGATCCCCGCACAACGCCCGGTAAGGGCACCGAGTACCTGTTCATCCCGTGTCACCACACGTTTTCCTTTCTCTCTCTTTACCTGGATGACCGGGTTTTTAGCAAATTCAGTCCGGATTCCTTCCCCGACAATTGAAAACAGGCTGGTTTCCCTGGTTTTGAGAACGATGTTTTTATTTTCACCGGATACTATCGCCTGGCAGGCCAGGCGCTCACCGTGTGTACCGGCCCATTTCTTCTCCGGCGGGGTTGGTGGTGAAAGGGCCGATTCACCGGACAGGACCTGGACCCGACAGGTACCGCACTCCCCGGTACCACCACATCCCACCGGAATATGGACCCCAAGCCGCTGAAGGTGAGACAGTAGAGTCTCCCCTTCCTGCAGGAGCCCGCTTATCCCTTCGGGAAGAACTGTAATCCGGTGCATTTTATCTCTCCTGTACTTGATTTGCCGTACACCATTAACATATGGCTGATCGGGCAGCCATGACACAAATGGTCGCCAGGTACCCGGGGCCGTTATATTCCCATAGCGCCAACCATCATGATGATGATTACCCTCGCCGTTACTGGAAAAGGGGGCGTTGGAAAGACCTCGATCGCTGCCGGACTTGCCAGGACTTTTGCACGAACGGGAAAACGGGTCATCGCACTTGACATGGACCCCTCCCCGAACCTCTGGTACTCGCTTGGTTGTGGTGTCCCAGGACAACCGGACACGATTATTCCCCTCATTTCCCGAAAGGATTTCATCGAGGAGCGGACCGGGGCCCCCCTGGGGGCTTCCGGGATGATTTTTCGGATCAACCCGAAGGTAAATGACGTGCTCGATATGTTTGGTGTCTCCTGCAAAGACGGGGTTCGATTACTGGTCCTCGGGGCAATCAGAACAGGTGGTGGCGGCTGTTACTGTCCAGCAAACACCCTCGCGAGGAGACTGGTTTCTCACCTTTCCGGGGAGGCGGACCTCCTGGTGATGGATATGGAGGCCGGTGTAGAACACCTTGGACGTGGCACGACCAGGTCTGCACAGGCCCTGTTGGTTATTGTCGAACCCGGGCTGAAATCCATCGAAACCACGCTGCAGATTGCAAAAATGGGGAAAGACCTTGGGATTCTGCATATCTTCGGGATAATAAACAAATTGAGAAAAGGCGACGACCCCGGACAGATCGCAAAGCGGCTGACCGAGGCCGGGGTAACAACCATCTTTGCGTTCCCTTACGATCCAGCCATGGAGGTCGCAGATCGGACTGGAGTCCCGGTCATCGATCTCCCGGAAGGGAAGAGGATGGAGGCCCAGCTGATCGAACTGGCACAGGTGATCGAGAAACACCTGCCTAATCAGGCTCCAGGTCACTAATGCATCGACGTGACATGAGGGTTATTGAGAGGCGGCCGTCACGGTGCTTCGGTACACATTGCTACGAACAGCGGGATTAAGCTCCCACTACCACCTTTTGCTTTGACGGATACCCGGTATCTGATCCATTGTACCCATTCAACTGTCTTCCTTCTCCCAACGTTCGCGGCGGGGTATACAGATGCGAGCATGAGATCCGCCATATGCTGTTGGCAGAGGTGGTCGCAGGAATGCCAGAAATGTCGGAATGAGTCGCAGATCAAAAAGATTTTTTCGTCGCGTTTTCTGACGGTCTTTTTTTAAAAATGTGCGACAGCACGATGGATCATTCAATAGAGACCTTCCAGGAACCTTACCTGAAACCTCAGGTCCCAGCCAAGCTCGGGATGAAATGCCAGGGCATAATGCTTCCCCTTTCTCACTGCAACGATACCCTTGTCTATCGTTGATAGCACTTCCGTCCCTTTTCCAGCACTGCTGGCAACGGGTGCCCGGATAAATATGGCATGGTAGGGTGATCCAAACCCATTGATCTCCAGGTCTGCCTCAAATGACTCCTTTTGTCGCCCGAATGCATTTCGTATCACGTCCATATCGATCAGGCCAAGTGTCGTGAGCCGTGGGTCATCGACATTCGTCGCCATCAGGACCATGCCTGCACATGTCGCAAAAATTCCCCCATCGAATTCTTCAATCGGTCTCCTCATCTGGTTTTTATCAATCAGGCGGGAAATCGTCGTCGACTCCCCACCAGGAATTGCGAGACCATCCAGATGCGGAATTTCATCGGCATGTCTGACCGTGACCACGGTAGAATTGTCAGAGAGGGACATTTCCTCCAATGCCAGCCTAAATGCATCAATATGTTCACTTACCGCTCCCTGGAGAGCAAGCACACCGATCCTGATTTCCGTGGCGTTCACCCTGTTACCTCTCGTTCAAACCAATGTATTTCCCTGATTGCATTTTTAAGAGGGCCGGATATATCAAAAAGATAAGAGATGGCTTGTTAACGGCCACGATACTGGAGTACCTGGTCTTCCGGTAACGTGTGGATATCCAGGCCCGGCATTGCATCTCCGAGGCCACGGCTGGCCTTCGCAATCTGTTCCGGGTTATCAAAATTGTTCACCGCTTCAACAATCGCCTTCGCCATGATCTTCGGGGAAGCGGACTTGAAAATCCCTGAACCAACAAAAACCCCGTCAGCTCCGAGCTGCATCATCAGTGCCGCATCTGATGGTGTTGCGACACCACCTGCGGAAAAATTTACCACAGGCAATCTGCCCATCCGTGCGCATTCCATTACCAGTTCAGCCGGTGCCTCGATATCCCGGGCAAAATCTATTATTTCCTGGGAGTCCATCCCTTTCAGCATGCGGATTTCTCCCATAATTGCCCGCATATGCCGGACAGCCTCAACGATATTTCCCGTGCCCGCTTCTCCCTTCGTCCGTATCATCGCGGCTCCCTCGTTAATCCTTCGCAGGGCTTCCCCGAGGTTCCTTGCCCCGCAGACAAACGGGACCTTAAATTTTGTCTTGTCGATATGGTATTGCTCATCTGCCGGCGTCAGGACTTCGCTTTCGTCGATCATATCAACGCCCAGGTACTCGAGTACCTGGGCTTCAACAAAATGGCCAATCCTGACCTTTCCCATCACGGGGATGGATACTGCATCAATTATTGACATCACAATCTCGGGGTCAGCCATCCGGGCGACGCCTCCAGCCTTCCTGATATCGGCAGGCACCCGTTCCAGTGCCATCACTGCGACTGCACCGGTCTCTTCCGCAATCGTTGCCTGTTCGGCGTTTACAACGTCCATGATGACACCACCCTTCTGCATGGATGCGAAACCCCGTTTTAGCAGCTCGGTGCCAAATCTCAGTTCCTCGAGTTTCATATTCCTATATATTGAGCAGTACCTGCAATAAAAGTAGTGTGCCAATGAGAAGCGCCGAGAATATCAGAGTAATCACCCTCACTGCAGTGAAAATATCAGGACCTCCCTCGTCAAGTGAGCGGACACCAGGACCGATCGTATAAACTCCCGGTTTCTCGAACTGAACACCGGTACCTCCCGCGATGATTGCCATCGGAATCCCGCCATTATATCCCGGCCTTTTCTTTCCATCCCGCTTCAGGCATTCGTATGCCGGGCGGAACCTCCCGCGGGATGCGAAGTACAGAAGGAGGAGGAGTCCCGTAATCCGGGCCGGGATATAGTTTAAAATATCATCCATTCTCGCTGACCACCACCCCAGGTCTACCCGTTCATCTTTGTAGCCAAGCATGGCATCCATCGTATTTGCAGCCCGGTACACAGCAGCTCCTGTGATCCCGGCCAATCCGAAAAAAAACAGCGGGGAGATGATGCTGTCCACCAGGTTCTCTGACATCGACTCATATCCCGCCGAGAGGACCTGCTCGCGTGTAAGGCTGCCACTATCCCGTGATACCATTCTTTCCACCTGTGCCCTTGCAAGAGTCAGGTCCTGCCGGGTGGCGATGACCACGCGGCTGGTATGTTCTTCCAGAGCCCGCCATGCAAAACAGATTTTTAAGAGAAATGGTGCACAGACCAGGTACAGGTACCAGGGGAGTGCGATGCTGACCAGGAAAAAGGGTAACGCAAATATGATAATTGTCAGTACCCACATCAGGGCACCGAAGAATTTCCTTGTTCCTACGGGCCATTTTTCCGGTTTTCCCCACCAGCTGATCAACCTGCCAAGAAGTGCAACCGGGTGGAGCCTGGAGTCAGGATCCCCTGCCAGCCGGTCCACAAGGAGTGCCAGTGGAAGAACTACCGCGGGAAACATACTCAACTCCTTCCGCTACCAGAAAAAAAGAAAGGTCGGCCAGAGCATGATAATGCTGCCCGGAATTGCCTGATATTCCGGTCCTTGATCTCCTTACTTTGTATTCTCACTCGTGGGACTCTATTCTTGGAAGCAGGTCGGGGATACCATCGCTGATTGGATACACGACGCTGCACCTGGCACAGGTCAGTGTTCCTTCGATAATCCCGGTCTCATCTTCCTTTTCCACACCGAGTGCCAAGTCACCCTTGCAGACCGGGCAGCAGAGGATATCGTGAAGGCTTCTCTTCATGGCTTCTCACGGAGGTCAATGATCTGTGTAACATCTGGCCCGGTTGAGATCAGGGTAATCGGTGCGCCGATATCAGCCTCCGCTTTTTTCAGGAATGTGATCGCTTTTTCCGTCAGCTGATCATAACGGGTCGCTCCAAAACATGCTTCGTCAATCCTGTCGATGCCGGTAATTGCCGCCTGCGTACAACCGTTGATCATCGCCGAATATCGGGCCATCTTTCCGTCCCATTCACCGATTCGTCGCTGCCGGTGCGTGACGGTCCCAAACTCCTGGATACCCATCTCGTCGGACTCCTGCCTCGTCATCTCCGTGGAGAACGGACCTTCCCCAACCCGGGTCGGGTATGCCTTAAATACCACGATCACCTCGTCAATCCTGGTCGGACCGACCCCGTTATCAGCCGCGATCTGGGAGGCCGAGGTGTCCTTGCTGGTCACAAACGGGTACGTCCCATAGTATAGTGAGATCCCAAATCCCTGGGTACCTTCAAGGAGGACATTCTCTCCCCGGTCAAGTGCGGTGTTCAGTTCCATCGGCACATCAATCAGGTATTCTGACAACTCCGGGACATCACGTGCAAGTCGCGCCGATCTCATTACACGGTCTGAATTGGCGGGTCCGCACCCACTTCCCGTGCTCCCGATTGTCTTGGCTAGGTGATCACTGCCCTTATCCCTACGGATGTGATCCTCTTCAATAATCCCACAACGCTTGTCAACAAATATCCGGCCCTTTACCCCAAGCATATCAACTTCTCTCTGGAAAACCGTTGGATCTACCAGAACGCCTGTGCCGATAAAAAGACGTGCATCGGGATAAATAAAGCCACATGGGACCATTCTGACCCCATATTCCTTCTCACCCATCTTCACCGTATGGCCGGCATTCGGCCCGACGCCACCTCTTGAAATAATGGTTGGTTTATCGTGGTAGGCAATATGTGCAACTATCTTGCCCTTACCCTCATCACCAAAAAATCCACCGACAATAATCGTACAGCTCATAAGTTCTATCATGTAGTATGGGATGATAAGTGCAATAAATCTATATCCCGCACCGCTCACCCATTACTTCCCGAGCGGCTTAACAAGACGGTCGTTCCCCATATTTTACCGGATCCCCGGTTGCAACCAAAATATCTTAAAAATACCCTGGAAATCGATTGGCGTCACACCCGGAACAATGGAAATTTCAGGGCAATACGCCCAATTCCCTTACCTATGGCGGACTCTGGTAACACTCAAGGCAAAAAATAAAAAATTCGCCTGGCATTGTTATCCCAGCATGACGACCCTGCGGTATGATGTTAGTTATCGCATCAAAAAAAGGATAAATTGGTACCTGACCCCTCTGCCGGCGGAGTCCTTACCGGGTTTACGCGCAGTGGTCTGACATAAAGCGCTCTATCCTATTCACTGCTTCTTTCAAATCCTTTCTTGAGACGGCGTAGGCACACCGGAGATGGTCTTTTGCCGCATCCCCGAATACACTTCCCGGCACGACGGCAACCCGTTCTTCTTTCAGGAGTTGTTCAGCGAACTCAAAATCTGACAACCCTGTCGACTTCACCGATGGAAATGCATAAAATGCGCCTTCGGGCACATGGCAGGGGAGCCCGATCCGGTTCAAATCATGGACAAACAGGTTTCTCCGTACACGGTACTCAGTCACCATCTTATCCTTTTCAGCCTCACCATTCCTTATCGCCGAATTCGCTGCAATCTGTCCCATCACAGGGGCACAGAGCATGACATACTGATGAATTTTCAGTGCTGCATCACATAACGATTCGGGTGCACAAAGATACCCAACCCGCCATCCGGTCATTGCATAGGCCTTTGAAAATCCATTCAGGGTGATGGTCCTCTCCCATAAACCATCAATAGTCGCAGGTGCCACATGTGACCCCTCATATGTCAACTCCGCATACACCTCGTCACTTATCACCAGCAGGTCATGATCGATAACAATATCCCGAATTGCTTTCAGATCATCCCGCTTCATTACTGCACCAGTGGGATTATTCGGGAAATTCAGGATCAAAACTTTGCTCGACTTGGAGACTTTCTCCATAAGCGCGTCAGGCATGAGCCTGAACTGGTCTTTTTCATGACAGGGTACCGGAACAGGTATACCGCCGGCAAGTGTCACGCACGGTGCATAGGAGACGTAAATTGGTTCGGTAACGAGGGCTTCATCTCCAGGGTCAATTACTGCTCGTATTGCAATATCCAGGGCTTCTGAGACCCCGCTGGTGATAACCATCTCCCTGTCAGCATCGTAATGGAGACCATAATGAATTTTTAAGTATTCTGAAAGCGAGTCCCGAAGTTGCTGGAGGCCCCGGTTTGAGGTATACGACGTGGTACCCTGTTCAATCGAGTAGATACCAGCTTCACACACGTTCCATGGGGTGGTGAAATCAGGTTCCCCGACACCAAGGGAGATCACATCATCCATCGTCAGGGCAAGATCAAAAAATTTCCTAATCCCTGAAGGAGGGATCGCTTCCGCGGATTTTGAGATAAAATTTCTCATTCTGTCACCTTAGAATGAATATGGAATCCGTTCTGTCCCTTCATGCCCGCAGAGGGTATTTCCATTCTCTTTATAATTTTTCATGATAATATGGGTTGCAGTTTCCCTGATTCGATCCATTGGTGCAATATGCTCAGAGACAAACCTCGCTACTTCCTGCATATTTTTTCCTGTTACGAGTAACTGGAAATCATACGTCCCGGTGATCAGCCGGAGCGATCGCACCTGTTTGAATTTCGATATCCTTTCGGCAATCCGGTCGTACCCAAAGTCCCGCTCGGGGTTCACTTTCAATTCAATAATTGCCCAGACCTCTCCATTCCCTGCCCTTTCCCAATCGATGACTGCCGAATATTTTCTGATTACCTGGGCATCTTCCAGGTCTGTAATCCTGCTCTTTACATCTCTGGCAGGAATTTCTGTCATGACCGAAAGTTCATCGACCGATACGCGACTATTTTCCTCAAGTAACTGGAGGATGAGAAGATCCTTTTCGTCCATTTTTTTCACCTGAGCAGACTCTTGACCCACTGATTATCGATGCGGGCAAGAACCTGCTGATTTAACCTGGGATCGTTCAGAATTACATCCCGTATTTTATAGGTATTTGCGTCAAACCACATCTCTTTTGTCCTTCCGTAACGTCCGCGACTCACTACCCTGGTATTGATAACCCCCAGCATATTGAGTTCGCTGATCAGGTCAGTAATTCGCCGATAAGTCAGGACATCAATATCAATTTTTGGTGCAATATCCTGGTAGATCCGGGATACCTCCCCACTTGTAAAAATATTCTGGCCTGTCTGATCAAGAAGGAGCATGCAGTAGAGGATAACTTTACTCTGGGTCGGCAATGTTGAGACGCATTCGATCATGCTGTCACTCTCGATCTTGGCCTGGGCCGTTTTCACATGCTCCTCAGTGACCCGGTCTGTATCTTCCCTATCTGCGAGTTCTCCGGACACCCGCAGGAGATCAAGAGCACGCCGGGCGTCCCCATGTTCCTGGGCTGCGAGGGCTGAGCAGAGGGGTATTACACCATCGTTCAGTACATTCTCAACAAATGAGGATGCTGCTCGCTGTTGGAGGATATCACAGAGTTGTGGTGCATTATAGGGAGGAAAAACCAGTTCTTCATCACTCAGTGAGGACAGGACCCGGGGATCAAGAAAATCCTTGAAACTTAAATCATTCGAGATGCCTATCATGCTGACCTTGGATTTTTTTAAATCCATGTTGATCCTGGTAAGATTGTACAGTGTTTCATCGCCACTCTTTTTTACCAGCTTGTCAATTTCATCCAAAATGATAATGAGAACTCCACCATTTGACTCGAGCTGGTTTTTCAGCTCCAGGTACACCTGGTCAGTTGGCCAGCCGGTCATCGGAATATGCGCACGCTGTTTATCACTCGCTGTCTCATCAGGTCCAAGAATATACTTTGAAATCTGTGCGAGGATCCGATATTGTGTATCGATAACTTCGCAATTAAGGTGGACAACCCGGCATTCCATCCCCATCTGGGAACCTGCGTTTTCCAGTTCTGAACCAACATACCGGACGCACGCGGTTTTTCCTGTCCCGGTTTTTCCATAAATCAGAATGTTTGAGGGTGTCTCGTTTTTCAGGGCAGGTGCCAGAATTGATGCAATCTGATCAATCTGGGGCTGTCTGTGGGGTAAAACCGCCGGGCGGTAGGAATGCCTGAGAACCTCCCGGTTCTTAAAAATTTTATTGTTTCCAAGGAACTTTTTAAAAAGTCCAATTGATGTATTCTGGTCTTCAGGCATGGTTTCCACTGGAGCTACACTTTGGTATTTGTGCATAAAACCTGATCGGTTATCCCACTTTGGTTAACCCCTTTATTTCCACTGGACTTTTTGATATTTCGTCTTTTTTTTCGTTTTCCTTCTATTTTCTTTGCCTTTTTTGAACAATGGAAAAACTTGCACCGCGCATCGAAGCGAGCTATCGAAGAATGGCGGGAGTGATAGGAGGCTCTAAAATATATGGATAAAATCGAAATATACTATCAGTATCTGGATTTTTTTACAGCGCATCATACTTTTCTCTTTTGAGATTCCGTTGATTATGAAAAAGTACGACGA
>CAIJED010000379.1 GCA_903819595.1 uncultured Methanomicrobiales archaeon
ACAACAAAACGAGAAGATCATCGTGCTGGTACCTGATCGTGCAGGAGGTTCAAATATTGGGATTATTGTTACGGAAGTACATAGTGTTCTCTCTGTCCCGGTGGAGGATATTGAACCAATTAGTGGAATATTAGCAAAAGATTCCGGGGGATTCGTCAAAGGAATTATAAAAACTGCTTCAGGTGACAAGGACCGCCAGGATATGGCCGGGAAAAATTCACGGTTGATGTTGTACCTGGACATGGGAAAAATTCTGACCGGGCTCAAACTGCCCTGCACAATTAGTTAAGGACTAACCGAATATGGATGACTTTCATACGCTTACCGCAACAATAGAACGGCTTCTTCAGATACGCTGTGGAAACTACAAGGAAGATTATATCAAGCGCCGTCTTTCTTCCCGGATGAATGCCGTCAGGATCAAGGAATACCTTGAATATAACAGGTTCCTGTTGACAAACCAGGAAGAACAGGAAAAACTCAGGAATGCACTGACCATTAATGTCACAAAATTTTTCCGTGACAAGGAAGTATTCGAACTGGTAAAACGGGAACTGATCCCTGAAATTCTTAAGAAGAAGCAAAGAATCCGCATATGGAGTGCTGGTTGCTCATCCGGAGAGGAACCATATAGTTATGCGATTATTCTCTATGAAATCGGCCTGACCCATCCTTCCATTGATGGTTTAATCTATGCCACAGATATCGATTACGAGATTTTAAAACGCGCAAAAGAAGGTGTCTATGAACGACCTGCCCTTGATAATATGACTGAACTGCAGATAAAGAAATATTTTACACTGAGGCCGGACGGGAAATATGAGATCAAACCCCATATCCGGGAAAAAGTACGGTTTCAATATCATGACCTGATGCGGGGGGAACCCATCTCCAGGTACCTTGATCTCATCTCCTGCAGGAATGTCACCATCTATTTCAATGAGCCGCAGAAAAACGATCTCTGCAAGGTATTCCACCAGGGCCTCACCGCAGGAGGGTATTATGTAATGGGACTTTCAGAATACCTAGGAAAGGAGTCAGAACCGCTTTTCAAATCGTACCGGCCTCTCCTGAAAATATTTACTCGACAGTGAACAGTCCCGGAACAGCCAAATAAATTTATATTGAGACCCGGTACTCGATAAGAGACTGGGCGGGTAATCTTAACCTGATATGTGCACGCCGCCTTGGATATAATTCATCCATTATCTGCAGTGAACACCTGTTCAGGATTCCCTCGAAAAGTTTGTCGTACCGTGATTCCTCCTCCCGGTAAAATGATAGGATCGCCTCCAGTTTTTTTGGTCCCTTCGACTCTAAAATAATATCTGCGAATCTGGCCCCGATCTCAATCGGGATATCGAGAGTCTCCCGGTCAATAATGAGCCTGTTACTATCCATTTCAACCCGCTCACCACCGATAATCGTAAATTCCATTTCGATATCGGCATTGTGCAGAACCTGCATGCTGATACTGATAAAATTTAAAAGATAATCAAAAAATATCTTCTTATTATCCTGCAATTCGGTCGATAACGCACCAATGGCCAGGTCCCTTGCATGTTCAGGAATGACGGTCTCCTTCCGGACCCGCCTGATAAGATCCGCCTGCTCCTTCATACGTAAAAGCATTTCGCGAATACCTGCCAACCGCTTCCAGAATTCTTCGGTAGTCGTATTTCCCCTGATATCTATCTGATTATCCCCGATATCATGTTCTGTTATTTTTATCCCCCGGTATCGCCTCGGCGTTTAATGCGGTGATTTTCTTCATCATCTGCTCCCGTTTTTTATAAATCCTCATTTCAGTCGTGACCAGGATGAAGTTGAACCCGACGACGATGAGGACGATGGTGAGACCCACCCAGAGCATCACCCCTTGCGTAAGGAGATAGACTGCCCATAGTAAGCCTACAAAACAGATCAGGTAGAAAAAAACCCATATCCTTGCATTCATAATATCCATAACAATCAGATTTCCTATTAGTGAGTCTCGATATAAAGGTATCATTGATTATCTGTTTCGGGTCTGCAAGTATACCCGGGGTTTCTGAAAGATTTGATATCCGGTCCCGATCAGACTTAAATTTGGAATGCGTCCCGTAATTGTATCTCATCCGGACAGGGAAAAGAAATGATTTCTTAATTGACTGTGTACCTGATGAGTTGCTGTGAATAAGAACGGTATTAACCGATGAAACCCCACAATTAACGGATATAACTATCTTGATGAAAAATTAAACATTCAGTATTACACCCTGATTTGGTGTCATGGATACCGGATAGCCGAATGATGAAACGTGTGATTTGAAAATGGCGACCTCGCACAATAGTTCCCCTGCACTTGACAAACTGGTACGCCATATCGAGGGGATCCTGGGGTGTGATATCATGATCCACCGGCAGACGGATGCCCCTGCGCACGGGATCCTGCTTGATACCTACTCGTATGATACCAGCAAAAATGTCATTGTGTTTTCGAGTGCACAACTCGGCCTGTTGAAGGATTTTGTCATCGCCCAGAACAGTATCCGTTTGCTAATGAGGGGGATAGCTAAAAAGAGAGGAAATTTCCGTGTCCTCTCGTATGACATCTCAACTGCCGGTCTTGGTATGAACCAGATCTACCTGGATACCCTAAAAGATGAAAAAACAAGGGGCCTCGGGATTGGCCAGAAGAAAAAACTGATGTATTATCTCTACATGCTCTTCCACGAATCGATATCTGATGTCCCCTGGGAGATTTTGGCGAATGTGTATATTGCGAAAAGGTGCGAGATATTACAGAATGCCCAGACATATTTCCTGATAAAAGAGAGTATGAAGGATATGCATGAACTTGTATCATTCAAGGAAATGCTGCCGCGACGGTACTTCGTCCTCCACAATGCGATGTATTATGCAAGGGACATGTATCTGGCGGATATCACTGCGGAATTGAAATTAAACCCGACGATAAATATCCCTGAGCTTCAGAAATTCAAGAACCTTGACGTGAAGGAGATGATGTCTCACCGCTCGAGTCAGTCTCACTGGTACCATACAAAAATTGTCGGTGATGCCATGACGAACATCGTCAGGATGGTACTCAGCTTTGATTTTTCGGGTACTCTTGATGAAAATTATTATTACCGGATGTATGAATTCGGCCAGGAAATTACTAACCGGTGGCTGATGATGATGAGGATGCAGGAATGGTTCCACTGGCAGCTTCCTGGTCATCTTCGTAATGCTGAAACCCGGGAACAGGAAATTGAAAAGGTTGCGACACAGTTTGTTTTTGGGATATAATTTTTCCATTATTGGACTTTTCCTCATCACCATCCCGTATATCACCAACGGCGTCAATCCAATGCTTTCTGTATGGAAAATTGTAAACAGGCAACCGCTTTTTTCTCAGAAAACATGGCAGGTTGCTGCCGGGTGCTTCCCGCAAGGTTGACTTACGGTATCAACAGAAGTATCCTTTTCGGGCCGTATCAATCGGTTTAATTTGTTACAACGAACCATTAGGTATAGAATAACTTTCCGGATGTCGATCTGAAATGAACCGGCTGCATAAAAGTATACAGGAGATCCAGAATGGCGAATCACTCAGAATAATGGTGATTAGCGCTTTTGCAATATTTGCACTTTTTGTCACTCTTTTTACGGTGATGTTCCGGAACCAGGCTCTCTATTCCCAGTTATACACGCTGTTACCACATCTTTACATTATCCCGGTGATACTTGTCGCACTCTGGTATCCGAAAAGAGGTTTGAAGATCACGGTGTTGATGATTGTCGCGATCATCATCCTCACTACGATCGTATACTTCATGGGGATTATCATCGATCCCGTGCTCTCTCTCTTCAATGCCGGTCTTGACATTATGATCTTCGTTGCTGTTGCCCTGTATGCGAAAGACCGGGACATGGTTGATTCAGCATTACGGGATTTTTTCGAACGTTCCGGTATGATGGGCAATGAAAACCGTAGCGTGAATGAAGCAACCGGGAAAGAAAGAATAAAGTTAACCGGTGATTTTGAGGAGGTAATCCAGGCATTGCAGGGCCCCGATGACGACACCAGGGAAGAAGCGGCCAGGGTTCTCGGGGAATTAAAGGACATGCGTGCGGTGACCCCATTGTTATCAGCATTGGAAGATCCGAACCATTATGTCCGGCGTGAGGCCGCAAAGTCGCTGGGTCGCCTGGGTGATGAACGCGCTATTCCAGCGTTGATAAACGCCCTGAAAGATAATGACCGTTCCGGCCGGGAAGGTGCTGCTGAAGGACTGGCCGACATGAAGGAGAAGGCATCAGGCCCGCTAATCCTTGCCCTGAAAGACCCGGACTGGCATGTCCGGATGGGTGTCCTCATCTCGATGCGGATCATCGGTGATAAGAAGACAATCCCGGATATTATTGGTGTGATAACGGACGAGAACCGGTTTGTCCGGAGGGAAGCCGTGAAGTCCCTTGGGCGCATCGGGGATAAACGGATCGTTGGCCCCCTGACTGATGCGTTAAAGGATGAAGACAGGAGTGTGAGGATGCGGGCGGTAGGTGCACTGGTAAAATGCTGTGGTGATGCGGCAGTCGAACCCCTGATTGGTGCATTACATGATAGTGATAGCGGAGTCAGGCTCCGTGTGGTCCAGGCATTGGAAGAGATCAGGGATCCGCGGGGGATCAAGGCTATCCATGATTCCCTCAACCCGGAAAATACCTGATCTCCCTGGAAACCAGGAATATTTTTTTATTCTGCCGATAGTTTTGATACCATATTTAACCTGACTATGGACCCTGAACAATCTATATCCTTATATAGAATCGAAGCATCCATAGAATTGCAGTATGTCGTGGAGGGATCCCGCATCTGC
>CAIJED010000380.1 GCA_903819595.1 uncultured Methanomicrobiales archaeon
GGGAGAGGTTATGTTGCGCTGGTCACGACACAAACGGGGTTAATCCAGTCTTTGGCCCAGGGTGTGAGGGGAATAGGGTGATGAATCTGGGGGGATAACATTCACATTGGGTTTTCTAAAATTATTTACCCAATATTCCTCTGAACTCACATTCCTGAACAATCGTTATCTGGCATGCCAAACATACCGGCTCCACACTATGTAATTATCCAATTTCACGATTGTTACCGGGTTTGACGTTCCTTATCTCTTTTTTTAGTATTACCTGTTTTGGTTCATAGGACCTCCCTCTCCACCGTATCCACCAGTGCGAATCAATTTTCAATCTGAATGCGATTTTATTACCGGCCCTGTCATTTCTGGTGCAATTCAATTGTATTGATAATTCTGCCAATAGTATCAACACAATCACTGGAATTTTCCATTGCCCCCCTGAAAGAATACTGAGTTCATAACATTCTTCACTCATGCCTCAGTGCATCGATCGGGTTCAGATTTGCCGCCTGCCATGCCGGGTACATACCACAGGCAAGACAGATGATGATCCCAAAGCCCACACCTTCAACAACGGATAATGCATTGCTAACCGTCAGGAGGTACTTGGTCGATCCCAGCATCAGGGCACTGATGGCATATCCGGCAAGGATACTCAAGACACCCCCGATAATACTGCCGATCACCCCGATGATGGCGGCTTCGTAGATGAACATGCTCATCACTCCTCTCTTCCGGGTGCCGATGCTGCGCATGATGCCGATCTCCTTGATCCGCTCGTTTACAGACATCATCATGATGTTGAAGATTGAGACTCCGGCGACAAGCATCGAGATAGCGCCAATGGCAGAGACAAACGTGGTAACGGTCCCGAACGTCTGATAGATTGAGGCTAGTGTTGCCTTGCTGTCGGTAACGCTGACGATCTTATTGTCCTTGTGTTTGTTGAGTTGTTTTTCTATATTGGTCTTGACGGTTGCCGTGTCGCCGTCCTTGACTTTTACGACCACCTCATCATAATCTCCGTTTCGGTTATAGGTATTTTCAAACCAGTCCCGGGTGACGACGAGCGCATTGTCAGTGCTGATATCGAAACTCATGCCCCGCTCCTCGATGATCCCCGTCACCCGCAGGGTCCCTTTGCTGCCGTCGGTACCGATCGAGATCCTCGAACCGACCTTAAGGTTATGATCCTTTGCAAAGGTGGAACCGACGAGAACGCCGGAGTTCCCATTGTTGTAATCCCCGTCCTGGAGTTTCATCAGGTCCGGTACGTCATCCGTCGGAAGCCCGTAAATCGGTGCAACAATATCGTCACTTCCAACCCCGATTTTCATGTGGTCAGAGGCCTGGTAGACAGGAATTGCCACGTTCGGCGCAACCACCCGTTTAATCTGCTGGTAGTTCTGGTCGGAAATCTTCAGGTTCGTCGAACTGCTCCCACCTCCGCCACCCCCGCCGGGCCCCATACCTCCGCCGCCACCGGTATTCGGAGTAACGATGACGCTGTCCCCCACCGATGAGAGACTTTCAGAAACCATCGACACCATACTGTTCCCTAAAATGCCCATTGAAGCGATGGCAACAACACCAATCACAATCCCGAGCATCGCGAGTGTTGACCGCAGCATGTGGATACGGATATTACGTTTTGAGATCTCCCAGAAAATATTGCTCATGCTGCGATTCTCCCGTCAACGATACGGATGATCCGGTCCGTGTATTCTGCAACCGTCGGATCGTGCGTGACGATGATGATAGTCGAGCCCTTTTTGTTCAACTCGGTCATCAGCTGCATGATGCTGATACCGGTTTTCGAATCGAGATTCCCCGTAGGCTCATCGCAGAGCAGGATATCGGGATCATTGATCAAGGCCCGGGCGATTGCGACCCGCTGCTGCTGCCCGCCTGATAATTCCAGAGGTGTGTGTGTAAAGAGGTGTTCTTCCAGTTGGACTGCTTTGAGGACGTCGGTTGCCTTTTTGGTGTCAACACTCCTGCCTGATTTCAGCATCTGGGGAAATGTTACATTTTCAATGATGTTCAATAGTGGAAACAGGTTGAAATACTGGAAGATGAACCCGATCCGGTCTCTTCTAAAATCGGTGAGCTGGTCATCCGACATATCACGGATCCTGGTACCGCTCATGAAGATATCACCAGATGTCGGAGTATCCAGGCACCCCATGAGACTTAAGAGCGTTGACTTTCCTGAACCGGAGGGGCCCATAATCGCAATGAACTCCCCTTTTGTAACTTCAAATGAGATGTGGTTTAACGCGGTTACATCTCCTGACCTGAGCGGGTAGATCTTCACGATATCGGAAAACTGGATAACCGGTTGCATGATTCTCCGCCCTCACTGGGTCTTCCGTTTCTTCATGTAGAGGTAACCCCCGCATACAAGGGCAATGACGATGACAACGCCGATCACCGGAAGGAGCCCGGTCTGCGAAGCTTTTGCATCGGTGCTGGTCGCTCCGGTAAGGCTTAGATGCTGCTCCGATGTGATCACGTTGCCATCTTTATCTTTGTACGACAACTGGAGGGGAACACTGGTTACACTATCTGCTGAAAATGTCAGCTCAAAACTACCGAAGTCATCGGGTTTGAGTGCACCAATCACGTTACTCCGGTATGGGTCCTGTGGTACTGCAGGGGTCAGGGATGTGATAGTAGCACCGTTTGCCGTCAGAAGGCCGGCATTGGTCACATCTCCTTTGACATGGTAAACCCCGTTGGTAGTTGTAACTTCGATATTACTCAGGACGAGATTAGCCAGCTTTTTATCCTCGGAAAATATGACGGGTACTGATGTCGTAACGGAATGGACATTATCGCCATTGTTGTAATCAATTTTCAACGACAGTGTCGTTGGCTGGCTCGGTGTAACCGAGATGTTCACGATGACACTTGCACCGGATGCCAGTTTGCCGATATAGGTTTTCGAGGGCGTGATTTCCGCATGAGCACCGGAAACGGAAAGGATCACATTTTTCACATCATTCTTCCGTGGATTTGAGATCTGGACAGAAATCGTATCTTTTCTTCCCTGCGCATAGGTGTCCGGCTCGTCAATGACGAGCAACAGGAGAGGTGTGTTATCCACCTGCACAGCTTCCTTGTTCCACAGGCCGCTTGCACCATAATAACTCAATGAAAACGGAGGATAATAGGTGCCGTCCGGAGCGTTAGCAAGCACTGAAAAGGTGTAGTCACGTGTCTGGAATGGGCCGATGGCAGAGGAAGAATCGTATGTTTCACTGGTCAGCCTGATATTCTGGTCTCCAAACGAAGCATGGTTGACCGATATGGTCTGGTTGGCATTTCCGTTTGTTACATGGAACGTTACCGTGCCGCTGTCGTCGGTAAAAAAGACCGCAGGATCGTAGGTTACTCCGGACACATATACATTCCTCCCCAACGCTGCAAGAGTGTCAGAGGTTGTCTCGGCACATGCTGCACCAAATAGCAGGCTGATCCCAATCAGGGCAGCAAGGATAATTCCAATTCGGTTTTTGGTTGTTCCGCAGGTCTTTGCTGTGTCGTGGATCTTCGGGATACAGGATGTTAATTTTTGTTTAACGATAGTTTTCACTGGAGTTATCATTGGTTGTATTATCATGGGCGCTCCCTTTTTTGTGTTGTAAAATATTTTACAACAGATTGTCAACAGTATAGAATTTGTTCGTACTTAAATTTATGTTATAGTTGTAAAAATCTTAACAACTAAATCAAATTATAGTAATACGTCACAGTATAGTATATGCAAAATATCTCCGGAACGCTCATTGATTCTCTGAAGGATCTGGGATTGTCCAATTATGAGTCCCGGATTTATTCTGCGCTGGTCCTGTATAATTCCGCCGAAGCAAAAGAACTGGTTGATTTTCTTGGGATCTCAAAACCCAGCGTGTACGAGGGGCTCGACCGTCTCGAAGGTATGGGGCTTGTGGTAAAGAGAACTTCCAAGCCGGCAATGTATAGCGCAATCTCCCCTGAAATGGCCATCGACATCCTCACTGACAAGCACAGGAAGGCGGCAGATACAGCACTTACAGAACTCAGAACACTGGAGAAAGAGAAGGTACGCACTGACAAAGAGGATGCCCTCTGGACCATTTACGGGGATACCAATATCGAGTATAAAATCCGTGACCTTCTTAGGAAAGCCAGGACCGAGATCGGTTGTATGATCGGGGAACGATATCTTCCGTTCATTTTGAATGCAAAAATCAGGGATATTTCATTTAGACTCATCGTAATTTCGGATATACCAGGTCTCGAGAAACAACTGCACGAATCATTCCCGGGAAAAAATGCAGATATCCATGTCATCTCCATGGAACAATTCAATGTCCCGCCACCATTTGCTCCGCCGGAATTTGCAGAAGCCATAAAATTTATGAATTTCGGAAATATTCTTGAATTGATCGTCGATGACGAGGAGCTCCTTATGATCCCACCGTTTATTTCCGGTAGTGTTTCAGTTCTTAACACCAGGAATAAGGGAGCTATCCTCCATATGAAAATGATCAGCCAGCTCAACTGGAAACGGTTTACCAATGGCGAGGAATTGCCTTTCCCCGGACCCATTCAAAAGAAACAGCAAGGCAATGACGTTATGAATTGAGCCGTTCATGTATGGTCATATACATATCCTATCCATGCACCAGATCGGGTTGTATGAAAAAAATAGAGGTCCGGCTTTCATGAGATCTTTTCGATTACTGTAAATCGTACGGCCAGGTTATTGAAAGGTTCGAGGTGATCTCCCTCTTCAACATGGTTGACGATATCCACAGCGAGGTGTGCAAGTGTACCATCAGAGTGGGGATCCCGGCCGATCAGATCCAGTGCAATTATGTCTCGAATCTCTTAGTTCTTCAGAACAAGGGTCGTGACTACACATGCTTCATAAAGGGAACATTTTCTGAAGATATTACTCGATTCCTCCAGACATATGGTTCAACGTTTGAGCCTCCCATTGTCTTCGAGAACGATTGGCTGACATTTAATATGGTCGGGATCCCAGAGGACTATCACACGTTCGTTTCCGATGCCAGAGAGAAAGGATGGGGTCTTGAGATCATATCAGTCTGTGATTATAATCACGAGGTCAGCGGGATCTTTGATGTCCTCACACCCCGGCAAAAGGAGATCCTGATCGAATCCTATCACCTGGGGTATTTCGATCACCCCCACCGGCTAAATGCGGGTGAGCTCGCAGAAAAGATGGGAATTAACAAGAGCAGCCTGCTCGAACACATCCACAAGGCTGAGAAACGACTCATTGGGCAAATCATTGCCCAGGTCGCATGAGCCCCTGATCACCGTGTTTTCCAATTCACCGATAATTTTCTGACTCCGGTGTAGTCCGTTTACAGAAAAATTTGAGAATTACTGGTGCAAATTATCGCTCGGTGGAAGGATCATCTTTACAGCATTCCAACATATCATGAAAATCATGAAACTGCCTGCAAAAGAGAGTGCACGCACTTATGAGCTCTTCCTCTCCTTTGTTCGTTAAGGAATACTCCTTATTGTCATCAGAATCAATGAGCCCGTCTTCTTTGAGTTCTTTTAATACCGGATAAATTGTCCCGGGTGAGGGTTTTGACCCCTTTCGTTTCTCAAGCTCTTTTGCGATCTGTGCGCCATTCATCTTGTGATGTTTCAGCATCCAGAGTACAAGATAAGATAAAAATCCTCTCATATCGCAGCAGTGGCGCATGGTATCTTTCCCAATCTTTTAGATCTGATAGATTTATTGGACAACCGATAACAAAATTCTATCTATCGTATAACCGATATATTTTTAATAATGTATCGCATATCCGATATTGGACATGCGATATGTCCGGAGTACACACCATGAAATGGAATGAAATGAAAGTCGAAGTCGATGGAAAAGTTGTATGCAAAGCGACGAAAGATGACAAGGGGGTCCACATCGACTGTTCCGAGGACTGCAAGAAGATTTACGAAGAGTTCAAGTGCGGGCACGGGTGTTGCTAGATAAACACCCTATTATTTTTCCTTCATCCACAGTTACCGTCCCTGTTTTTCTTTCATCCTGGCGATCATCTCAAGCATCTTCTGTTTGGCAATTCGCTCCTTCTCATCTTCCGGCTCAGCCCAGGGTTTTGTCACGGTCCAGTTAAGTTTTCCGCTCAAAGGTGGCTCCTGGTATGCGCCGGGATCATACAATACATAATTACCAAACGAAACCGGGGCCTCCTGGTAACAGGCCTGAATCGCCTGTCTGATAACTTCTTCATTTTTAAACTGACAGTCGACCAGGGTAACCTGCTTTCGTAACCGCTCAATGAATTCAACGGGAACATTGTAGAGCGTCGGGCTCAATGCTTCAGTCCCGATAATCCGTTTCTTTTCATCTACCCCATCAGAAAACAATGCCTTGATTGCTTCTCCCGTCCGATGTCCGGCAGATTCAGGGCCCCCGAGAATCAGGTACCGTATATTTGTATTCGAAACAATGTTACAGATAATCTTCTCAATACCGATATTTGCTGTTTGTACGGTCCCGGAAATTGCAGCACCTGTCTCCACTCCCACCCGCACGAGATGTTCAATTTCAGGGGGGATCTTATCGGCATCAGTATTCAGGATAATTACTACAGTGACCGGTGAGAAATCATTTCCACGGAGATATCGCCCCTCTTCGGGAGGGTATTGGGGATGTGGTTTTACTTTATGCATCTGTTCCTCGCATAAACAACTACTACTGATTGCTTGTTACTCCAAACGTTGGGTCTATCCATGATCTAATCGCGTCACGTATTTCCCTGAATCCCGCATGGATCTCTTCATCGGTCCCGGTAAGCCCTGATGGATCGGGAAAGCTGAAATGGATCTCCTCATGCTTCCCGGGGAAAAACGGGCAAAATCCCTTTGCAGAATCACATACCGTCATGACAATATCGATAGGCGTATGGTAGAATTCGTCGATCAGCTTGGACCGGTGAGATGAGATGTCGATCCCAATCTCCTTCATTACAGTAATTGCCACCGGGTGAACTTTCGTTACTTCGGTGCCACCGCTGAATGCCTCGAATCTATCACCATACCGGGTATTCATGTATCCCTCGGCCATCTGAGAACGGGCGGAGTTGTGGGTGCAGATAAAAAGTACTTTTTTCCTGGTATTCATGAACATCCCTCACCGCAGGTTGCAGCTTTGTCTCCTCCATACCATCTGGCCTTCAGCCATAGTGCTACATTGACAAGGCCGATCATCACCGGCACTTCGATGAGCGGGCCGATAACGGTTGCGAATGCCACCATTGACCCGATCCCGAATACCCCGATTGCAACGGCGATCGCCAGCTCGAAGTTGTTGGATGCCGCTGTGAATGAAAGGCTGGTAGATTTCTTATAATTCACATTCAGCTTAAACGCCATCCAGAAACTGATGAAGAACATCAGCAGGAAATAGATAACCGATGGAATCGCGACCCTGACGACATCAAGCGGAACCGTGATGATATACTCTCCTTTGAGTGAGAACATCACGATAATAGTGAAAAGCAGGGCGATGAGTGTTATCGGGGAGATCTTTGGAATGAAATAATTATCATACCATTCCCTTGATTTTATTCTCAACAGGGCGAAACGGGTGATAAATCCAGCAATAAACGGAATCCCAAGGTAAATAAACACACTGATCGCGATCTCTGATATGGTCACATTTACCACTGCCCCTTCTGCAATCCCAAGGGCTGCAGGAAGAACCGTAATAAAAATCCATGCATAGAGGGAATAGAAAAATACCTGGAATATCGAGTTAAGACCGACAATTGCCGCGCAATACTCGCAGTCTCCACCTGCAAGATCGTTCCAGACAATGACCATCGCGATGCACCGGGCAATACCAACGAGGATAACCCCGTACATCAGGAGTGGCTGATCCCGGAGGAATAAAACAGCCAGAGCAAACATCAGCACCGGTCCCACAATCCAGTTCTGCACAAGTGAAAGGCCGAGCACCTTCGTATCCCGGAAGACATACCGCAAATCTTCGTATCGTACCTTTGCCAGCGGTGGATACATCATCAGGATGAGTCCAATCGCAATAGGAATTGAAGTTGTACCAACCGAAAGGCGGGTTATTGCGGCAGGGATCACGGATAAAAAATACCCGATTGCAATACCCACTGCCATTGCAAGGAAAATCCAGAGGGTAAGATAGGTATCGAGGAGGGATAGCCGTTTAACCGGGGTATTCATGTGTGTTCAACGTTCTCCGTCATCAAGGATTTTTTCCAGGATTGTAGCGGCATCGCCAACGAGGGCCGGGCATAATGTGAAGAAGGATCTGTTGTCGCGGGCCTTTGCATACTCTTCCGGTATCGCGAGGTTGAGCCCAAGCAGTTCCGTGCAATTGACCGAACCGTTGTTTGTTGTAAATTCATGGATGAATTCCCTGACCATCGCCCGCGTCTTCTCGGTCGCAGCATCGTCTCCCTTCACGGTTTTCCCATATTTCAGGCCGATCACCATGATCGCCCCTGATACGGCGCCACAGATATTCCCTGTTTTGGAAATGCCCGCACCAAACCCACAGGCGATCTTCTTTGCAATTTCGCTGTCAAGCCCAAGATCTTCGGAGAATGCAGAGAATACAGCCGCAGAGCAGGTAAATCCATTCCGGAACGCGTTGAGTGCATCATCAGATTTTGTCATGTTTCATCTCCGTTATCGTTATTTATCCGAGTATCACGTTGAAGAGTAACCCTGTCAAGGTAATGGCTACAAACAGGATTCCAACAAATATTGCGATTAATTTAATTTTAATTACCCGCCGGAGAATGATCATCTCCGGGAGAGATAGGCCTACCACTGCCATCATGAATGCCAGGGCAGTCCCAATCGCCATACCTTTCGATGTCAGCACCTGCATGATCGGGAGCATTCCTGCTGCATTTGAGTAGAGGGGGATTCCTATCAGCACCGCAATCGGGACCGCCAGAGGATTATCGGGCCCCGCGATGTTTACAAGGAAATCTGCCGGGGCATATCCATGAATTATCGCACCAATGACGATCCCGATGAGGATGTAGGGCAGGACTTTGAGCGTGATGCTTTTTGACTCACCAGTGGCAAAATCAAGCCGGTCCCGCCAGGTCATCGGCTTATCGGGGTTGTCATACATTTTGCATTTGTATACAAATTCCTCAACTTGGTTTTCGAGGTGGAGCCGGCCGATAATGATACCCGCACCGATGGCAATGATCAGCCCGGATACAATGTAAAGCGCCGCAATATGCCAGCCGAATAATGCAAATAGCATTGCAACGGCTATCTCGTTGATCAAGGGTGATGCGATCAGGAACGAGAAGGTA
>CAIJED010000381.1 GCA_903819595.1 uncultured Methanomicrobiales archaeon
CCAACGCGTTCAATAACATGGCAACCCGGCTGCGGGAGCTGATCGGCAGGCTTGAAGCCAAGGTTGTCGAACTCCAGGACACTCAGGCGGCATTCCAGGAGAGCGAGGAAAAATACCGCCACTTAATCGAGAACAGCCACGATATCATTTACACGCTCAATACGGAGGGGATACTCACATTCGTCTCCCCGAGCTGGACTACGCATCTCGGTCAATCAGTAACAGAGGTAGTTGGAAAATCATTCCAGCAATTCGTCCATCCGGATGATCTTTCGAGATGCATGGAATATCTGCAGATTATGATCAAGACGGGTCAACGACAAACGGGGGTTGAGTACCGGATACTGCATGCCGACGGGTCGTGGCGCTGGCACATTACAAATGCTGTTCCTTTACGCAACACAGACGGGATGATCGTTGGTGGCGAGGGTAGTGCCAGCGATATCACCGATCGTAAGCAGGCTGATGAAGCACTGCTTAAAAATGCCGAAGAACTTCATGCAGCCTACGAGGAGCTGACCGCTTCACAGGAGGAACTCCGTGCTAATTTAGTTGAACTGACCCGGCAGGAACAGGCACTTCGGACTATCAGCGCTTATAACCGGAGCCTGCTCGAAGCAAGCCTGGACCCAATGGTCACGATTAATCATGAGGGCAAGATCGCTGATGTAAATCTCTCCACCGAAAAGGTAACCGGCCACTCAAGAGAAGAGCTGATCGGCACGGATTTCTCAGACTATTTCACCGAACCTGCGAAGGCAAAGGAGGTATATCAACAGGTATTTACTGAGGGAACAGTCCGCGATTACCCACTGAGCATCCGGCATCGCGATGGCCATATTACCCCCGTTTTGTATAATGCTACGGTTTACCATGATGAAGCCGGTAATGTCAGTGGCGTCTTTGCGGCGGCCCGGGATATGACCGAGCGCAGGCGGGCGGAAGATGGTCTCATGCGGGTGAACCAGAAGCTCAACATCCTCTCCCAATTGACACGAAAAGACCTAACCAACCAGACTTTTGTCCTCAGCAGCTACCTTGAGCTGACAAAAAACCAGTTAACCGGGCAAGACAGCATCATTGAAACCCTGCAAAAAAGTGAACAGGCGATCCAGTCAATCAACAAGACTATTGAATATTCGAAAGATTACCAGGACATGGGTGCAAAACCACCAAAATGGCTGAATGTGAATACCGTGATGTTGTTCGGGCTCTCCCATATATCCATCGGGAACATCCAGCACAGTCTTGAAACAGAAGACCTTGAGATTTTTGCCGATCCCCTGCTGGAAAAGGTGTGCCAGCGCCTATTTGAGAACTCGGTGAAACATGGCGACCATGTCACGGTAATCCGGGTCTGGCACACGGTCACCCCGGATAGGGCCCGCATCGTCTTTGAAGATGACGGTATTGGTATCCCGCAGGAGATGAAGGAGCAGATCTTTTTACGGAGCGAGGGAACCAGTGCATCGAGGGGAAGTCTCATCTTTGTCAGGGAGATACTCGATATCACCGGCATTTCCATCCGTGAAACCGGTGAGCCGGGCAAAGGAGCACGTTTTGAGATGACGGTGCCGAAAGGAGCCTGGCGTATGGCAGGGAAAAGGGACTGATGGCAGCA
>CAIJED010000382.1 GCA_903819595.1 uncultured Methanomicrobiales archaeon
ATGGGGCGCCTTGAAATTTGATGAGCGTGGCGTGATAGTAAATCTGGACTTCAAGACAGGGATACCCCGGTACGTACGGTTGATGACCAACGCCGAATTAATCAAACAATGGCGGGCCGATTACCCGGGTACACCGATGGGCAGTTCTCTTGTATTCGTAAATGCCCTTGGACAGGCATTCACCCATGCGACCATTACCAAAAGACTCCGCCGGATTACTGAAAAAGCCGGGATAACAAAGCACATCACCCCCCACATTTTTCGTCATTCACGGATCACCCACCTGATCCTCAAAGGGACCAACGAATCGGTGATAAAGATGATGATGTGGGGCTCGGTCAGCACCAATATGTTCAAAACCTATGCACACCTGACCGGGAACGACATCGATCAGGAGATGCTGCGTGTATATGGGATTAAAGAGCCTGACAATGAAACCGGGACATCAAAGGTCGATCCGGTGCAGTGCCCGCACTGTGCGGCCATCAACCCCCCGACAACCATGACCTGCTACACCTGCGGGGAACCACTTGACCAGGAAAGTGCGATGAAACTGGAAGAGATGGCGAAATTTATCCTTCAGCATGGCGATTCATTGAAACGGTACATCGATTCAATCGAACCTGGTAAAACCGGTCCAATATAAATGCTAATTTCTCTTTTTGCCTTTTAAACATCCTATCCTGCTGATCCATTACAGGAACTGACACAGTGGCATTTCCATATTCCGCAATCTCCGGATGCAGGAACCGGAAATTAAAAGAATGCAGTTTTGGCAATCCATCCCGGGTATCTGTAAGGGCTTATGGAATATGATCAGGAAGACCAAAATGGCGCGTCTGTATGGTATTTTTTACAAAATGCGAAAGATTAAGAAGCCGTTATCGAACCCGGTAGTGTCTGATTGCTCACCTAGCAACCGAACGTTGGTTCTGACATAGATACATGTAACGAACCGTTTGACTTATCTGGTCATTTGAAGCCTGGAGAAATAATCATAATGATTGTCGGTCACGGCGGTGAATTAAATCGATTAAACAAACTCTATAAATACACTAACCTCATGTGTTTGATTAGCTTCAACAGGGTAAATTCGAGAGCGGACTCAATTCTGAAGCCCGAATAATCCTATTGTCGCATTAGGTGTGCTTTATGAAAACGGATAGTAAACCAAAGCGTGTATTACGCCAAATTGCCCGCGCCTATGAACTCCGAACGGGGTTTTTTGGCATCGGGGATTTCTTTGTGAAAGAAGGACTCCTCGAGTATGTGGAGGAATGTTCATGAAGAAACGTGAAATGACCCGCCGAATTAAAGATATGTCTACCAAAACATTAGCTTTAACAGGGCAGGGTCAGTATCATTGTCTTCTTAGATCTCTATATACCTTTCCTACCAGGTCTCGGTGATCCCATGCCTGACACATCGAGCAGCATGAGAGCGTGTAGCAACGGGGACGCCGTCCTTGAGACACAAGGCGGCCTTTACGAGCTCTCGCGGGAAGAGATCCGCGAACTATTACTTTTCGGCCGGCAAATCCCACTGAGACAC
>CAIJED010000383.1 GCA_903819595.1 uncultured Methanomicrobiales archaeon
CCACAAACAACGGAGAAAGCATGAAAACAAAACAGACAAAAGTAACCGGGGTAAGCCTTACAGAACCACTCCCCGGAAACGCACATCACACAAATGATATGCACATATCTATCGACGCCGACGACAAGAACGTTTCGATCCTTGCCGTCCGATCAATTGCAAACGAATATCGCATTTCGGAAGACATTTTTAAAAATTGGTTGATCAGGGAACGAGGATACACCATCGTCGAGGAGGCCCGGGGATGATACTCGATACATCCGGGGTATACGTGCCGGAAGATATGCGTGATCATTCAACGTGGTTCAATCTCTCGCCTGAAATCGCATATTTCATCCAGTCATTTGAACGATTAAACGCAGCTAACATTCTAATCAGTCTGTATGCCGATGGTTGTAATCAGGCGGCTACAGTATCTCAAACCACGGCTGCAGGTACAATTAATTATTTCTATCGTTTCTGTTGCGGGGAATTGTATAGAGACGTTGGTGATGCCCAGGACGACCCCGGGACCCGAGCGTCCTTTGAGACACTGGATGATCTGGTTTGTAATGTTTTGGGGGTCACTGCATGACACCCGATGCGACAGATTATGAGGACCACGAAAAAAGGATGTCAGAGTTTCGAAAGTTCTGTTCTCTTCACGGTATGACATCCGGTGGAACGACGATGCCCGTACATAATCAGGCCGGGTTTATCATCGGTGCAAAAGTTAAGGCAGTGTTCGGGACAGATGGCGAAACCGGGGATGTATACGAAGTATCTTCAGAAAGGGTCCAATATTACGAAGGGTTCACTGAAAAAGATGTCTCAATCACGGGGTTTGCATAATGAGCATGTGGCGAGGATGGACAACAGCTTGGGGGATCATTCATGCATTTCAAGAGGGACGAGTCAGGACCCCGGGTGATTTATCAGCCGTGCGATCTCTCGTCGGTCAGGCCAGCCCAGAGCAGAAGAAATTCCTGGAGGATAAATTAAGACCGTTCCTGAAACCATACGGCCGGAAGGTAATATTTGGAAAGTCCCCTAGAATGGGGGCATTAGGGTGACTGTTCCCGGTTATGTCCCACCAGGCCGGATCCCATTCTTGCCGTTTCGCTGCAGGTCTGGTTATGACTTAATGGCTCACCTTGAAAAATATGGGCTTAAAATCCGTTTTTATGACTTAATGGACGAACGGGATATTATCATCGAGTGCCTCACGTTCATAAAGACGCAATCCGTCACGGGGGCTGCATGAGCAGCGAGGCTGCCAGGGTAACTGTCGCGGGAAAAACTCTCACGCCCGAAGCTGCAGATAAAAGAAGGGCACGACTTAGCCGACCGGACCGGGATCCCTACGAAGGGAAGAACCGGATGGATCTTACTAAAGTGCTCTTCTATTATGGCGGGAACCGTGACAAGGTCCCATATCCCTATTTATTCGAATCTGCATGGGAAGCAGCTGGAATCCCGGTCAATGGAGATAATCCATTCCCTGACCTAACCGTCCAGATCGATGAAGCAAAGGAAATTGCAGATGTAATTGTCGGGCAAGAAAAGCCGAAAGATACAAAGGAGCACGACCGCGAAACATGGACCCGTTCAACGTCAAAAGGGACAAAGATATTAGAGCACGGCCCTATAGCAAAGTATCTGGAAGATCATTTCAGTACAATATCTTTCTGCCCGAATGACTCCGTAAAGACGTTATTCATTTTCGATGAAA
>CAIJED010000384.1 GCA_903819595.1 uncultured Methanomicrobiales archaeon
ATTGGGAGGAACGGGAGAAACAGCGAGGCCCCGGCCACGCTGAACATATTGCCAAAATTGGAACTGGTCCCCATCAGAATGTATTTCATCGTGTTCCCGAAAGTCCTCCTCCCCTCGAGTACTCCGTCACGCAGGATCCTTAAGTCATTTTTCAGAAGGATGATATCTGCAGATTCTTTTGCGATATCCACGGCATTTTCCACCGATATACCGACATCTGCCTCCCGGATGGATGGGGCATCATTGATACCGTCACCCATGAACCCGACCACGTGACCATTCTTCTTCAGGGCGTTCATGACCCGGTTCTTTTGTTCCGGAGTGACGCGTGCAAAAATGGTCACATCCTCAACCACCCTTGAGAGCGTCTGCACGTCCATCACCTCTATCGCGGTGCCCTGGAGGACGCCTTTCACAGGCAGACTAATCAGTTCACAGGTCTTTTTGGTGACGAGCTCGTTGTCACCGGTGAGGATTTTTAATTCTATCCCGGACTTCGCCAGTTGTTGCACGGATTCACGGGCACTCTCTTTCGGCGGGTCGATGAATGTGATAAACCCGGTCAGGATCATATCGTGTTCATCCCGGGCCGAATAACGTGTATCTTCACTAAAAATCGGCCGATAACAGACCGCCAGTGCCCGGAAACCCTCCATACTCAGTTCCTGGTACAGGTTATTGATGTTCTTCCTGGACTCATCAGTCAGGGAACGTATCTCCCCGTTATTCTTCACCGTGGTGCATATCTTCAGGATCTCTTCCGGTGCTCCTTTCGAGATTAACATCCTTTCATTCCCAGATGAAACAACGATTGAAAGACGTTTACGCATGAAGTCGAACGGGATTTCATCAACTTTCCGATACGCAGAACTATCGATTGCCTTAAAGGCGACAACGGCATCATCAAGGGGAGATTTCAGCCCGGTATGAAAAGAGCTGTTAATGAAGGAGTACAACAGGACCTCTTCGTTGTCTTTGCCTTCGGTATCCAGGTGCCTGATCAGTGCGATCTTGTTATCCGTCAACGTACCAGTCTTATCGGTGCAGAGTACATCCATACTCCCGAAATTCTGGATCGATTCCGGGTGCTTGACAATCGCACCCTTTTCTGACATCGCAATCGCACCCTTTGAGAGATTGAGGGAGAGGATCATCGGGAGAAGTTCAGGTGTCATGCCCACCGCAAGTGCAACCGCAAAGAGAAGGGAATCGAGAACCCCGTGTTTAAAAAGGGCATTAATCATGAAGACGAAGATGACGAGGAAAAAAATAATTTTCGACATCAGGTAACTGAAATGTTTGAGACCACGTTCAAATTCTGTTTCCGGTGGTCTTTCAACGAGGGATCGAGCAATTTTTCCGAATTCTGTAGATGTCCCTGTCCTGGTGATCACCGCAGTGGCAGAACCACTTACAACTGACGTCCCAAGAAAAATATAGTTATCCGCCTCGGTGACTGGAGAACCCGGGGTTGCGGGTGTCTGGGTCTTTTCTATCGGAAACGGCTCTCCTGTCAGCGCCGACTGGTTGACGAAAAAATCCCGCGCTGACAGTACCCTGGCATCGGCCGGAACCAGATCTCCGGCAGCGATCGAAACAAGGTCACCGGGGACCAGGTCGTTGATCGAAATTTCCTGCTCTGTTCCATCCCTGAACACCAGCGCCCTGGTAATAATTTTCTTCCTAAGCATCTCGGCCGCGTTACCTGCCTTATATTCCTGGAAGAAATCAAGGGTGACACTCATGATGACGATGATGATGATGATGGCCGCATCAGTGACCTCACCAACAAACAAAGAGATAAACGCCGCTATCAGGAGGATAATTACCAGTAGATTTTTAAAATGGAGAAGGAACTGAATGATTACAGGTCGTTTTCTCACCTGAGCAATATCATTCGGACCGTATTTTTTCAGGTGTACCTTCGCTTCTTCTGATGAAAGGCCCTTTGAGGACGACCCGAGAGCGAGGAAGAGGTCCTCAACAGGCAGGGTGTGATAATCCCAGATTGCCTTGCTATCCTGCCCGATGGCAGGGGGAACGTGGTGGCCCTCCTGCAATTCATCCCTGGTCATGACAGTATCCTGCCTGCTGACCAATCGACATAAGGGTATAAAGACTTATTTTCCCTCTTTGCATGTTGCCGGTTCAGTACATGTGTTAACCGGTACAGTGAGAACCGTAAATCCAGACGCAAAACCGCAAAAGTGGTTAATCTATTCGTTGAACACCACAGAGGGCCATCCTACCTAATGTGCATTATGGTCAGTGACCGTCATGATATTTTAACAAAGGTTGCTATCCTCCGGACCTGTTACGCCAATTCTTTTATACTCTACGGGGGTAAGAAGAACAATCGGAGTGATGAAAAAAATGTCATGGAACCTGAAACGATGGCATTGTATAGTTCTGGTGGCGGTTGTGACCCTTTTTGTGGTAATAGCCGGATGTACCAGTTACAGCCCGCCATCAACGCCACCCCAGACGACACAACCCCAGGTCACGGGGACCCCGACTGTGACCATCCAGAACTTTGCTTTCAGTCCCGCAACTATCACAGTCCCCCGGGGGACAACAGTCACATGGGTGAACCAGGATTCAGCAAGCCACACCATCTTCAGTGATGCCCCGGGACCTGGTGGGCAGGGGTCATTATTTTCGAGTAATTCATTGGCGAACGGTGAAGGATATTCTTATAAATTTGATAATCCCGGCACCTACCTGTACCACTGCAGTGTCCATCCATCGATGAAGGCCACGGTAATCGTCACATCGTAACCTTAATGGCAGAAGATAAATTCCATCTTTATTTTGCCATCTCTTGTTTTTTAATTACTACAAAAATGTCAACCCTCAGGCCTGAATCTTATTCACGGTCGAAACACCGGGGGTTCTGAACAATAACATTTCGCCGTTTTGTGAGTATTCTTATATGTCAGGGATGTAAAGTAAACAATGGTAATCAATTGGTCCAGGATGGAGGACGCCGGAAAGAGAACGAGCGATTAATCCTTTATCTGGTCGGGATTGCATCTATATCTGGATTTGTGAAAGAATTCACAAAAAAATCCGGATAGTATTGGAGGAATGATACCATGCGGCTAAAGATTATCAGCGGTTTACTCGGAATACTACTGTGTAGCGCACCACTCATCAGTGTCTGTACAGGCGCAGATTGTGGATGCGGTAGTTTCGATACGACCCCCTCTGGTTATGGATGGGACAGCCCGGGAAATAGTGGAATAGATACGTATGACACTTCACAATGGAGTGCATCCCCGGGTAGTGGGAGTGCTGGACCGTCTGATTCCGGCAGCAGCTCTTCCGGAAGCTCTGCAACGGGATCCACCAGTCAGACCTCCGGATCATCGGTGAGCGGAGATTCTGGTTCCGGAAGTGCGGGTGCCGGAGGTGGTTCATCCGACGATGCGGTACTACTGGCCTCCACCGGGCTCAATTTATTCAGAAAGGGAGATTTCAATAATTCCCTTGTGGCCCTGAACGGTTCCCTCAGTCGTGACCCGTTCACCACAAAGACATGGATGTTAAAAGGCGACGTCCTCGCAGCGATGGGACGGTACGAAGAGGCTATTGCAGTGTATACGCAGGTGATCCGCCTGGATCCGGGCGATCCCGGGGCCTATGCAAAACGGGGAGATGCCCAGGTAAACATGGGAAAATTTAATGAGGCTGTCGTATCCTACGATCGTGCACTTGCGGCAAATCCTGGTCTTTCTGCCGTTCAGACCAACAGGACACGGGCAGTCGAACTCGCATCAGGCCTGATCAACACAAATCTGACCCCGACAGAACCAACGGTCGCGATAACCGCAACAATGCAACCCCCATCGAACATTACAACGACGTCACCACCAATGACGGCCACTTCACCAGTCAGCACGACAAAGGCACCACTCTCACTCCTTGTCCTGCTGATGGTCATCCCACTCACTGGTATTGTCTCCATCATTTTCAACAGAAGAAAATGACCTGATCACCCCTTTTTTTCGTTGTTCCAGATCCGATCCAGGCCGGCGTCCGATGTGGGAACCAAACGGTACTCCTGAGCGGTGAACGAACGTACTTTTTACGTGTACACAGAATCGTGGTGATATACCTGGTTGCCAATTTTTTTGCCATCCCGACAAACTGTCTCTATCCTGCTATAGGCCCCATAATTTTCTTACTTGTCATTCCAAAATGATGATGGTAGACTATGACACGATACGGGTTTATCGGTACCGGTTCGATGGGGAGCATGCTGGTCCGGAAATTTACCGGGAAGGGGTTGATTGTACCTTCTGATATTTCAGCCAGTTCAAAGAGTGGTATTTCATCACAGAAACTTGCACAGAAGACAGGCATTACTGCTGCACCGTCCAACACGGCCGTAGCCGCGGGTGCCGATGTCCTGTTCATCTGTGTCAAACCTGCCGAGGTTAAGGGCGTTCTTGGGGAACTCCAGGGTCTGCTGGTACAGGAGACCCTGATCATATCGATCGCAGGGAGCATCCCCTTTGAAAGTCTTGGGAAATGGGCCGGGCTGGATCACCGGTACGTCCGGGTGATACCGAGCGTAGCCGCGGAGCAGGAGTCCGGGATCTCGCTGGTTGCATGGGGCAGGGGTTGCAGGCCGGAAGATCGGGCCATTGTCCTCAAACTCTTCAATGCCATTGGGACTGTCGTAGAGACTGATGAGGGGGACTTCGACCTGTACGCGGATCTGACGAGTTGTGCCCCTGCGTATATTTCAGCGATGATGCGGGAGCTTACCAGTGCTGCCGTTCGTACCGGTACCATAAAACCCGCACTTGCAGAATACCTGCTCCGGCAGACATTGATCGGGACTGCCCGGCTCCTTGACGATGACAATGCCAGGTTCGATACGGTCATTGCACGGGTGGCGACGAAGGGGGGAAATACAGAGGAGGGCGTTAAAGTCCTTGAAGCCCGGCTCCCTGCAGTCTTTGACGAGGTCCTCTGTGCCACTAGGAAAAAACGTCAGGCGACTGCGGAACGGCTGGCAGGGAAACGGTGAGGACGGTTCCTGTCAGCGAAATTTACGTTTCCTTTTCCAATGAGCAGGGTCCTCGTGCGACCGGCTGTGGTTGCAGAGCCATCTCCACCCGCACCCCGTCTGATATGTGTCACGCCTGATTCACAGGGGAGAATTCGAAGGACCCTGGTGGAAAGTATGAGTTTCTCTATCAGTTTTTAATTTTTGATGGTAATCACCTTCAACAAGGTGATATTTTTTTTAAAAAAAGGAGAGCCCCGCAGCAATTACAGCCATCGTTCAGACCGTTAGAACCGGCAATGGATCGGGGCAGTATTGGGAGCAATGACTGGAATGGGATTTGCCAGATATTTTTCCCGCAGTGTTGCGTACCATTGAGAGACAGGCTTTTTATCCGACACGTGGATCGGCAAAAATTCTGTTGAGTTACTGGAAAACTTTGACCCTTTAAGTGGTACCTGATTAGAAATAAGACCCACCACTTCACCGGGCTGCAGCGTGAACAGGGTTACCTGTGCTGGCAGACCAGACGAGAGATCCGGATTAATGACCGGAAATACAGTATCCTGACCTGAATGAGACCAGGTCGTTTCATCCGCAGCCACCGGAAATCCGACCATGGCCATACATAATGTGATCAGGACAAGGAGCAGACCTCGTTTCGTTGAATTGAGCTTCATGGTAATACCTGAGTTGTCCTGCCAGGTGATTATCTGATAGCAAATGACCTGACCGGTAGATAACTCTCTGTACCGGCACCTACAAAAATACTAACTAACTGACAAATAGTAAGCGTAGCGTATCCGGTACCATGGAACTCTGTTGAAGGGTTGTCAACGGCGGTGTAAAAATCCCCTTTCATTCACATCATTACTACATCGTAGAGCGAATGGACAACACATACAGATCAGGTGAAAAACCCCTGATGAAAAACAAGACCAAGGCAGCGGGAATCCGCCAGGGAATATCCAGGGACTCCCGGGAAAGATACAGGGTCCGGATTATTCAGACCTTTGTTCTCTCCTGCTCTTCTCCTTCAATAGTACCTCAGCATACTCACGGATCGTCGGATAAAGGCTCTCTACCCGGTCTGAAAGGTTCTTTCCTCCCAGCTTCGCGGGTGAAGACCCGAGAAGTACCAGGGGATTCGTCCAGGTACCGTGATTACTCCCTGCCTGGAGTGATCCCGGGTCCCCGGCCATCGAAAAAAAACCTTGCGGATTTCCGGATTTTGGAACCTCAATTATTCTGTCCGGCGAAAGCTTTTTCGGAATGCTCTTTTTTGACTGTTCCGTACCCTCAATATCCCTTATTTGCCGGACCATCCTGACCAGATCATCTCTGTTTAACCCATGAAGCGTGAACAGGTGCCAGGGATGTTCATCAAGGATTTCCGCGAAGAGATACCAGGCAGCTGCGACATGGATACAGAAGTGCTCTGTATCCCCACAGCCACAGAAGGTATGGATCTCTCTGAAATTCTTTGGCAGCAGGAATATCTTCTGCTTCTGGAGCTCCTCCACCAAATATCCGGTGAAATCCCCGGAAAGAATTGAACCGGTCATGGCCGCATCGGCTGCAACGATCGATACCAGGCGTTCCCTTACATCATCTTTAAATTTTGGAAACAGTAGCGTCACATCACGGATCGTATATCCCGAACAGCAGATCCCGATGCGCATCTGTCCGCTCTCCACGCGGAGCCGTGAACCGCCGCCCTTTCTGGCACAGTTCTTTGCACGCGAGAGCCTCCCTTTCTCTCCGGCACCTTCTAACAGGTCAACCCATGCCTTCGCCCACGAGGTCTCACCGACTGTGCCACGCGTACTCTTCAACCGGATAATGCTGCTCTCGGGAAGATCATAGAAACTATTTATCCACCAGGGTTTTCTTCGCCTCATCATTGGTTAGTCCTCCTCGCCTGAAAATACCGAATCCCTCAGTGATACGATCTCCAGCAGTTGACGGGTAGAGAGGCCCGTGAGGAAATCATCTCCATGGGCCAGGACTTCGGCGGCTAGTGTGCGTTTCACCTGGTTCATCTGGTCGATCCGTTCTTCAAGGGTACCTGCAGCGATCATCAGGTGTACGTGGACATTCCGCTTCTGCCCGATGCGGTATGTCCGGTCTGTCGCCTGGTCCTCTACGGCCGGGTTCCACCACCGGTCGATATGAAAAACGTGTGTTGCTGCAGTCAGGTTCAGACCGGTCCCCCCTGCTTTAAGTGAGACGACGAAAATCGCCGGGCTGTCTCCAGACTGAAACTGCTGGATCAACTTCTCCCGTTCCTTTCGTGGCGTAGACCCGGTCAGAAGCAGGACCGGGCAGGAGAAGTGGTTTTTGCAGATCACTGCCATTTCCTGTGCAAACGTTGCATACTGACTAAAAATGATCGCCGAGTCTCCTTCCGCAGAGACCTCCTCGAGCATCTCGAGTACTCTCATCACTTTTCCTGACCGCTCTGGTCGCATCCCGGTATCTTTGGCAATGAGAGCCGGGTGATTGCAGACCTGCTTGAGCCGGGTAATCCCCGCAAGGATGGCTCCTTTCCGGGCGATACCTTCCCTTTTTTCCAGGCTCTCTGCCATATCGGTCACCACCGCCTGGTATAGCGTGGCCTGCTCATGGGTGAGTGAACAGTAGACCCGCGATTCCATTTTTTCAGGCAGGTCCGTGATGACGGAACGGTCCGTCTTCATCCTCCGCATGATAAACGGACGGATCAACTGCCTAAGTTCGCTGGTTGCCTGCTGGTCCTTATCCTGTTCTATCCGGGACACATACAGCGACTGGAAAGCATGCTGCGTACCGAGATACCCGGGGTTTAAAAAGTCCATGATCGACCAGAGTTCAAGCAGCCGGTTCTCCACCGGGGTCCCGGTCAGGGCGACTCTCCGGTCCGCATGGATCCTTCTGACCGCTTTCGCCTGGTTTGTCTGCGGGTTCTTGATGTTCTGGGCTTCGTCAAGGATTACCGCTGACCAGTGCACCTGTCCAATGTGTTCAAGGTCCCGGCTGGCCAGGTGGTAGGTGGTGAGGACCAGGTCATAGCCGCTGACCATCCGGATGAACTCGTCACCTTTACACCGGGCAGCACCGTGATGGATGCAGACCTTCAGCGAGGGTGAAAACCGGTGTACTTCCCGCTCCCAGTTCCCCACGACCGACATCGGGCAGATGAGCAGGACCGGAGCCGGGGCGGCGCCACCAGCCTTGAGATTCAGGAGCCAGGCGATGGCCTGGGGGGTTTTACCCAGCCCCATATCATCAGCAAGGCAGGCACCGAATCCCCGTTCACTGCACTGTAAGAGGAATGCATACCCATCCACCTGGTATTTCCGGAGTGTCCCCCTGAATGTGGCAGGCACGGGCGGGGCCACTATGTCCTGCCCGGACTTCATCAGGGTGAGGAGGTCAAGAGACCATTCATCACGTGGCTCGACCGAGATCCCGAGTCCCGGCCCCACCTCATCAGAGAGTGAGAGCCGGAGCAGGTCTCCTGCAGTGGGACTGCCGTGGATATACCGCTTCTCAAAATTTTTCAGCACTCTGGAAAGTGAAGCAGAATCACAGGTGATCCACCGTCCTCCAACGCTGACAAAGGGCTTCTTTAAACGGACGGCCTGCCAGAACTCTTCAGGTGAGATGGTGGTATCACCGACGGCAATACGGTAATCGAAGGAGATCAGTTCTGATATGCCGAGCATGCTGCTTCCGGCATTCCCGCTTCTCCTCGATGCGGAAAGTTCAATCCTCGGTCTGAACTTCTGTTCTGACCACCAGGCAGGAAGGAGCAGGTCTATCCCCAGCTGTTGAACTGCCATGGCATCGGCGGACAGGAAGGTCGCCGCTTCGTCCATTGTACATTCCCCTGTGTCCGGTTTTGCACCGGTGAAGTATTTCCTGATGACCGGTGAAGCTGAAACCGCCTTTCCAAGGCCGGAGAGAAGTGCCTGCTGAAGATAGGCGACTGGTGGAAGCAGACCCCCGGGTTCATCGGTAAGTTCCCAGATCGTTGCCGCCGGGATGATCAGTGACGGGTCTGCTTCAGACCTCAGGTGCAGGCTGAGTGGCCAGGGCTCCTGGTTCCCTTCTGCCGGTTCCTGCATGATGATACAGGGGTGGAACGGGTTGATTTTCTGATCTTTTCCGCTGTAGGTAAGCCAGGTATGCATCTTCTGTACGAATTCTTTTTCCATCTGATGCCCGGGCACATACTGGTCTGTCCCAATCAAATCAGACATAAATGCAATTTCATCCCGCTGCGTCTCTATCATGCGTTTTCCCGGCCTGATGGAGGGGGGATTCTTTAGAAGGGCACTCGAAATTACCGTCTGCATCATCGCAGTCAACGCAGCAAAGACCCGGGATTTCTGGTCCGGGACCAATTCCCGTTTCAATCTCCGGTGTTGGGCATACCAGCAGACCGGTGGTAGCAGGGAGGTGAACTGCTGGAGCCAGGTTTTTTCGCCAGGAGTTAAGGCAGGGACCCACGATGCATGGTACCGGGTGCCGGTCTTTCGAACAGCCGGTTTGAACTGCCCGTTTAAAACGAGGCGGCCGGCGGCCTGCATGAGAAGAAAGAGATACTGAAGCGAATCCCCAATGATGAAATCTTCAGTCAGTAATTCCTGCCCGGTCCAGAGGTCAGGAAAAACCTCGTACGGGCAGAGGAGGACCGGAACGTAAAATGGGGACAATGGCGCAG
>CAIJED010000385.1 GCA_903819595.1 uncultured Methanomicrobiales archaeon
GTCAGGAAATCAACAACCGCCTGGCTTTGACCTCAGCGGTTACACCCTTGCACCCCGTCCGGAGACTGCGCCCCGCAACCGAGTGTATTTACCGTCTGACAGGACAATCCCACCGGACTTTATTAGGAGCAGGGGAATCTCAACGATAAGGCCCTGGCATTACATTAATCGATTATACAATTGGTTGTAGGGTGGGATGTATGGCCTGATGTGCAGAAAAGGATGGGCTAGTGATATTTTTTTTGGCTTATCCGACCATCAGTATGCCAAGCAAAAACGTATGTTTCAGCGCCTTCGCCGGTTATCAACTGGTAGAGTTGAGACCGGGGACAATGCGTTTATTAGCAAAAATAGTTTGGGTTAACCGCAGAACGTTTCAACTATTCGTCTCCGTATAGCAGTCTGGGCAGTTATCTCCCGATGTTGGGCACCCATCGTCAATATCACCAGGACCGCCGCTTCTAGTAAACATTTTACAGCCGGATAAAATGGCTTCTTCTGGGTTGTTTCTTACAAGGACCGTGATTTGAGGCGTTATCCAGTGTTTACCGGAATCCTTACCGTTGTCATTATCACTCATTTTTTATACCTCAATAATAAATATTTTTCTTCGCCTAAACGATAAATCTTTTGCATACTATCCTGAAGAGATCTTAATTTTAAGACGATTCAAAAAATCTATTGCTTGTCTATCCTTCAATAGTTCCCGATTAAAGATTCGGAACCATATAAATCCGTGAAAACCGGATATCAGACCCGCCTTATCGGAAAGCATATCGTGGTCTTGTGTGAAACAGCTGGGACGGTCCCATATCTGGTTGAATTGATCGGAAATGAGGAACAATATCATGTAATCTTATAACCATGCAGGTGATAGCAGTAGTATTGAAAGGGAATCACACCTCCTATGTGTCCAGAACCCAGACTACACGTACCACCTGATGACCATACCTCATTACCTGCCACGCTCCGCCAGTGGCATATATTGTATCCATTGGTGGGTCGTCCGCCCAATGCCCTCCTTTCAGCACCGGATGAACTCATCCAGTACGTGGTTGCTGCAATAAGAAACATCCCCTGCACCCCTCCTGCCTGCGGTCCTGAAGCATGGGACCATCTCTTTGAGAGTCTTCGCCCTCACGGGATCATTCCTCTCATGACCTCGCATATATCGTCATGGCCGGAAGAGTACCGGCCGCCAGAGAAAATTCTGTCCGGATTAAAAGATGCACTCTTTTACGGTGCGGTCAGGAACCTGCGTATGGGGCCTCAGGTGCGCCAGGTCCTGGAAGCCTTTAATGAAGTCGGAATTCCGGTTCTTCTGGTGAAAGGTCCTGCATTAGCCAGGACGGTATACCCTGATCCGGCACTGCGCCAGTCCAGCGATATTGACCTCATGGTAAGGCCGGAAGACTTTTTGCGGTGCGAACGGGTCATGGAAACACTCAGGTATTCCTGCCCTGCCCGGACGTATCAGATATCCCCCCATGCCTTCCATCACCAGGCATTTTTACCCGGGAACCCTGGGGTAATGGTCGAGGTCCACTGGATGGCGGACTTTGGCTATGGATATTTCCCCAAAAACTGGCTGGAAAATGCAATGAATAGAAAAATCCACGTGCAGTCCAAAGACCTGGCCTTTGATACCCTGCATCCACAGGACCATTTCCAGTTCCTGGTAATCCATAATATCATCCAGCATAACCACCGGCGGCTGGACTGGATTATGGATATTGCACTCCTGATGCAGGAAATCTCAACAGCTAGCAACTGGAAATCTCTCCAGACCACCTCGGTCACGAATCATACCCGAATCCCCGTTGAGATCGCCCTCCGCGAGGCGGTACTCTGGTCGGGGCGACCATTGCCGACCAAAGTCGCTGATTTTCCGGCATGGCCGGCCCCATCTGCACGTGAAGTACACCTCTGGCAATATGCACGAATTCAGGAGGTCTCAGCCTGGGCCGCCATCCGTCTCCACCTGTCCGGGCTCCCGGGATATCGGGAGAAACTAAAATATTGCCGACGTTTTATCTTTCTGCCACCTCACCTGATGACCGGTTACCGGCGATCCCAACGCCTGTTTGACCCTTATCTCGCCCACCTGCGACGCTGGTGGAGTATTATCCATCACATTTGAGATGGAAAACCGTGACCGGACTTTCCCGGCAGGAACTATCTTAATATCCGGTGAAGGAGGTCATCCCGAAAGGCAGGGCATACCAGGATATCCATGTTTCACAGATGTACCCGCAACACCAAATTTGGCCCACCTGGAATTATTCACAAATCGGAGAAGAAATACGCCCCTGCAATAGAAAATCCAGGGCTTTTAAAAATCAATCCATACAAAAGTCCATACTAACTTTTTTCCCACCCTTAATAGCCCTATAAATCGGTCCGATTTTAGTCAGATCCCCAAAAATCCGCCAAATTAACAGGATATTAAAAAAATGCTAAGTATTGCTGCAATTTATTGTAACGGACCCCTAATTGCAATTCGTTTCCCGGTGGCCATGCAGGGTGAGATCAATGCATGAATAGTACCGGAAATCGAAATAAAACCGGCAGTCAGGTAAAAATAACCCATATTTCCATCAGGAAACCGGAGTTAAAAAAGTCAGGGGTTCATATTTTAATTCATGAATGCTTGACCAGACGCGGGATTACAAACCACCCGGGGGGCTGTAGAATAGTGATGAATCCTTGTTCACTGTCGCGAGAGAGACCTCTAATTCCCATGCAGAATACCCATCATCCGGACCACGGGTCAACCCGTTGATTCCCGGTAGGGATCAGCCTGAGCGTGGAACATCGTGGCGTACCTGCCGTTTTGTGCCATAAGGTCAGCGTGGTTCCCTTGTTCAATGATCTGCCCGCCTTCAAGGACATAGATACGATCCGCCATAAGTACCGTTGAAAAACGGTGGCTGATTAAAACAGCCGACCTGCCCCGGATAATCTCCCGGAATTTCGTAAATATCTCTTTTTCAGCAATCGTATCCAGAGAACTGGCAGGTTCATCGAGGATGACGATCTCCGCGTCCCTGAAAAACGCCCGGGCAAGGGCAATTTTCTGCCATTCCCCGGTGCTTAACTCATGGCCACCGGAAAAACTCCGGCCAAGTATTGTTTCGTAACCTCCGGGAAGGTCACTAATGACGGCGTCAGCACCGGCCTTCTGTGCCGCCCCAGTCACCGCCAGGCCGTCAACCGGCTGGTGGACATCGGCCAGCCAGATATTTTCCCGTGCGGTAAGATGGTAACGGACATAATCCTGGAAAAGAACCGTGATATGCCGGTACCAGGCCCTCGGGTCTGCTTCTCTAAGGTCAGTACCATCTACGAGGATACACCCGGATTCAGGGACATATAACCGGCAGAGCAGCTTGATGAGTGTGCTCTTTCCCGCACCGTTTGACCCGACGAGTGCGATCACCTCTCCAGGGTGCAGGACCAGGCTGACATTCCGGAGTGAAGGGCTCTCTTCGCCCGGGTAGGTAAAGGTGACATGATCAATCCGCACTTCATCCTGGAATGTCTCTGGCAGGGGGACCGGTTCTTCCGGTACCGGGACCTCCGGTTTGAGGTCGAGAAATAAAAAGAGATTTTTCAGGAAGAGCTGGTCTTCGTAGAGACTGTTTGTACTGCCAAAAATCGACTGGATATACCCGATGCACATCTGGAACCCCATGAAGTACATCACCATATCACCAAGCGTCAGTTTCCCATCAATCGCCATGAACGCAATGACAGCAAATGACCCGAACACGGCGACCGCGATAAAAACCTGTGCGATAATATCCCAGAATGACTTCGAGCGTGAAAGAGTGAGCCGGGCATGCCAGAGGTCTTCCTGCAGGAACCGGTACCGCTGCCGGAACAGGGGCCCAAGCCCGAAGAGCCGGACTTCCTTGGCAAAATGAGCATCCGAAATCATCCAGTGATAATACCGGGTCTTCCGTTCTGCTTCGGTCTGGTCGTTCCGGAGAGCATACAGTCTCCTCGAGTACCAGACCCGAAAGGTCACGGCCGGTATCGCTGCACAGAAAAGTACAAGCCCCGCAATTGGCGAAAATGCAATAACAAGTGTCCCGACTGCCAACAGCGAGATCCCGCTCTGGGCGATCTGGACGATGTCGTTGACCACTTTGGCCGGACGGGTCGGCCCCTCCATCTGGGCCCGGTGGAGGTCGTTAAAATAAGCGGGATTTTCATAATATGCCAGGTCCAGCTGGATAGAATGTGCCTGGATCTGGTCGGTGACCACGTCGGTCATGACGAGGGACTGGGCTTCGGTCGCGTAGGATGAGACAGATCTGCACATCACGGTGATGATGGAAATTGCAGCAGCAGCCACCAGCAGGGGGACAAGGTGGCTGATGATTTCAGCTTTATCGGGCGTAGTAATACCAATGGTGACCGTGTCGACCAGGAGCTTCATGATATACAGGCCGGCGAGCGGCAGGAGCCCGAGGATGAGGATCAGGATAATGGTGACCGCAGTCCATCCGGGAGTATGCGTGAAAACGAGTTTTATCGCCCGCCATATATCGGATTTCATCACGATGAGACCACGAATCACTGAAGAAATGGTTGGGGGGTCATTCATGGTCTTTTCATCCGGGTGTGGGCAATCGGGTTTCTTTCATAAGTTTCAATTTTGCAGCTCTCTTATGGCGATTCGCCGGTCTGTATTATTCTCAAAAATCTATGCGTTTATTACACACCAGGTAGTGAGGTGCACCGCCACCAGAGCAACCGGGTCCTTGCTCCGGGATCCGTGACTATCACGTCCGTGGAAATTCCCGAAGAAGGATTCGTAATCTGAATGCTAAAACCTTTCTGCTTCCGATCTTCGGTTCAATCTCTTTCCCTTTTTCTGTATTAACCTGTAACAAGGGCATAATAAACAGAAAATATGAGGTAATTCACCGAATACTCATGTGAGCATGGCAGGGAACAGTCACATCCTTTATCCAATCCTGGAAATCTCCCGTTATGGTAATATGGGGCCGTGTCCACCCTGAACCAACATGCAGCCCGTGTTTTAACTACCGTACCGGTTAACCCGGATGTCGGAAAGTTCGTACCCTGAAAGCACATTTTTCCAGGGACTGTATCCGGCAGACCCGGCATTATGATGAATGAACCCCGTCCTTCTGTAAACAGGATCTGCAGGATATGCAACGATATAATGAAAAAAAAGTCTGAAGTCCTTCTTCCCGTCATTCAGGAGTCAACTACAAGCCCCTTAAGCACATCATCCTCGGTAACATCAATTTCCCTGGTTGTCCCGATAATGTGATACCTCCCATTGGCATGAACCTCATTTGGATTATTTACTGTTGAATAGGGGACGATGAACTCCCCGTTTACGCTCTCCTGCTGGTATAAAAATTCCCTGCCGGTATTCGTCACTACGTTGAGTTGGATGATTCCCTCTCCTTTGACATGAGCTCCCTGAACAAATTCAAATACTTTTACCTGCTTTAAATTAGCTACACCAAAAATATCGTACATAGTATTTGGCGAATTACCCCGGGATTCATGTACCATCCGGAAGTGTTGAAGGGCAGGTACAGGTTCAACAGGTCTGAGGTACTGTCCCACAATGATCGCCTCTGAATCCCCATGCGGTTGTTTTTCAAATTTCCCAATGGCATTCATTGCATCCGTTACATTGAGGAGCCTGTCGTTGGTTACCATCGGTGATGTCACACCGTTCCTCGCCTCATTATGGTACTCCAGGTACAATACCTCATCAGGAATTTGCATCGACCCGTCAAAAATTTGAAGACGGGCTATCGTTGTGTGGAAATAAGGCGGAAGTTTATCTTCTAATTGCATAAGACTACCGGGATTTTTAAGATTCGTTTTAAAAAAAGATTTCATATATAATGATAAATTTCCAGAGCTCCCATTGATCGCCACCAAACCCCATAATTTGTCAGTAGCGATAGAAGTATCGGTAATAACATATCGTGCACCATCGGATTGCAGTATTCTAATCGAATCTGCCTCAGACCCGGACAAATAAAAACCTGCGATACGACTTGAGAAAAGATGGTCCTGGAATGGATTTGTGATGGGAATTCGTTTCCCGATGAACAAAATATAATGACCCTGTTCCCACCAGGAAAGAATTCCATAGGCAGATTTCGGGTATGAAAAATTATCTTCCTGGTACACACCTAAATAATCTATACCGGGATTTGGTGTATGTGAATCCAACCATTCTGACGTTTCCACCCAGTTGTTATTTATAATCAGATTAGGCTTCAGGGAATAGTCAAGATCCCGCTGAACTGACAACTCCACGGAAATAACCGTTGTTATAAGGATAACTGCGATGATAAATACGCCTGCAACCCTTGATTTTTTTAGTTTTTCCAGGGTTGTGGACACCTTAATTGTTTTCCCTGATTCCCCCTGATTCTTTCTTTTTTTTTTCGCTGTTGGGATGTCTTTATGCGTTTCGGTAACCGCATGGCCTCGCAATGGGAAACGGTAACCAGGAATACCGAAGCTGGCTAACCCCATAGTTAGTCCTGTGACGATACTCAACGATGAGAGAAGTGTTACATTCACTGCAAAATAAGCTTCAAACCTGAGATATTGAGTGGTTAATGCGAAAATTATTAATGTCCAGATCAGAAAAAAAAGATGTTCCTCCCGTTTTTTTGTATAAACGTGGTACAGTAGGATCACAAAACCGAACAGACTGAGTATCAACATTACATTAAATGAAAAAAATGCCAGGTCCAGACTCCAGGGTTGAGCTTCTGCGATGGTACGGATCTCTGTAATCCGGCCAAACAGCATAATCTCCTTATACAATGCACCGTGCCCGATCGTGAGAATTGATAGGATAACAACGGCACAGAAACCTCCAACTGCAAGAACATATCTGCCAATATTTCTGTCCAGCCACTTTGACAGCGAATACATTACCAGGGTTTCACCGATAATGAATAAAATTGCGAAAATATGCGCCATACTATATTGCTGCAGCGAGAGCCCCGCCTGGTGCAATCCGAACATCGCGGTAAAAACGAGAATAAATGCGAAGACCACTATATTGGTGAAGAGCAGGCTTGTATCAAGTATATTTGCAGCATGGTCAATGAGAAATTGGAAAAACGTGTATAGTGCAACAACTACCCCAAAAATAATTACTGTTGGCATCGTGAGAAAACCGGCAAAATAAATCAACGAAGTGAGCAATGATAACCCCAGAAATATGAGGGTCGCCCGTTGAAACGAAACAGACGGTGGATGTTGTTTACTGTACTTCAGGGTTACGATATATGTGAGGCAGAACAGAGCACCAAAAAATAGTTCCAATATGTGGTGATCAACATGACCGAAGGTGGAAATCAAAAAATAGGTCCCCGATGTAACAGACAGTAAACCAGCAGCTAATATCCCTGTTTTCCAGTCCCAAAAGATTTTTCCGATACTATATGTGACCGGGATCATCAAGGCAGCAAAAAGGGGGATCACCCAGGAGGAGAGGTACATCATATCCTGTCTCGAAGTCATCCCTGTGATTATTGAGAGGGTAGCAATAACAAACGGAAGAAACGGCCCCCAATCAATTGACTTCCCTGTTGGATATCCGGTCATGGGATCAAACCAGTTGTATACCGGATAATTGTGGATCATTAATTCGATCTGCCTGAAATTATACCAGATGTCTGGATAGGAAAACGTCATGTAATCTGGCAAATTTATTGAAAGGGCTATTAAACTGCGAATCCAGATGGTCAATATCATGAGACCGGCAATGGTTACCAATATGAGAATAGATTTATAACGTTTGAATTGTGAAAAATTCAAGAAAACTTCCTCTCTTTATGTATCTGGAAAAGTTCTATGCAAGGTAACAGGTGTCCATTGTCGGTTATTCATTGTAATCGGCAACACATTTCGCATAATGGGTGCACTCCCCATTCTGTTTCAATGATTGAAGGTTGTTAGTGTATAATATCATCGTTAACTATTTCACCAACGATATACGGTAACCATCATAACGAGGTTGCTCTGACAGTGCCCAGGATGGTCATCCCCGCCAGGCATCAGCCAGGTTTTTCCATCGTGAGCATATAGGAAAAACACCTTCCTGAAAATTCACATTGAATGAACCCGGCAGCACCGGCCAGCCTTTCGACTGTTTTTCTGGTCTGGAAATGGGGGTCACCGATGGTTTCTTCAACCAGCAGGATACCCCCGGGCTTCAGTGCACCGAAGATATCCGCCAGTGCCGCTTTCCGGTCAGGAATTTCACCCAGCACGGTGACCATCACGGCCCGATCAAACCGGTTGCGTTCTATTTTTCCCTCCCCGGCACCGGTCAGAATAAAACGGATATTGGTGACTTTTGCCTCTTTTGCCCTTCTTTGTGCCTCTTTGAGCATTCCCTCCTGGATATCGATCGCCGTCACTTCGCCATCAGGGCCCACTGCATCAGCGATGGGAATTGCAAGCCGCCCCGGGCCACAACCCGCGTCCAGTACGTTCATCCCGAGCAGGAGGCCCAGGTGCCGGACCGTTTTTTTGGTGCGGGCACTCACTCCCCCTGAAAAGGGGGTATCAAGACACCCCATCATCCATACGGGGCAGGGAATTTTGAAGCGGCGTGATGCTAACCGCCATGCAATGGCGGTGATGACGACGAGACCGATAAGAATGATAAGGATGTACAAACCGGGTACCATTGAAATCTCCTGTCGCATTGCGGTACTGAATTACTCCATGCCATCCGCCATATCTTTTTTGGCTGTTGCCCCTGTCCTATCCCGGACCATTTCAGGCATCGTTATCTGCCGATGGTTGTTCGCCACCATACCGGGATTTTGCTGAAGGTTGCGGATGAAAGGATTCTTTTTACTCCCGAATCAAGCGTCTCCTATGCACGAACTCCTGGAGGTCTGGACTGAAAAGAAAGGGCTGATGTTCATCGCGTTGAGTGCGATTATCTACATTGTGGTCCTGGTCCTTTTCAACCAGGTCCACTGGGTTGTTGCCGGGATTTCTATCCGCCCCGCCGCAGCACTCCCGGTTGTCTTTGGCATCCTCTGGGGCCCGGCGGCTGCCTGGGGCCTTGGTATTGGCAACATTGCCGGGGACATATCAGGGTCCTGGTCCCCCATGAGCATCTTTGGTTTTCTCATCAACTTTCTCTACCCCTATCTCTCCTACCTGCTCTGGCACCGGCTGATGAAAGGCCACGATACCAGCGCGGACTCGTATAGCCTCAGTTTTTTCCTGCTCGTAACCGTTGTCATTACCCTTGTATGCATGATCCTCCTCGCTGCCAGTGGAACAATATTTTTTGCCCGCCCGTTCGAGAGCAAATTCATCAGTTACTTTGGCAACAACATCCTCTGGACAATGACCGTGGGAACCGTCATATTCTGGTTGGTCCTGGATAAAGCAGTCAGGAAAGGGTTTGTGTACGGCAGGGAATGGGACAGGCGGAAAACGATTGCAGAGACCTGATCAGACAGGGCTGGGGGATTGGAGTATAGCCATTTGCGACGGGAACATCAGTGGATCGCCAAACAAATTTTTTTCATCAGTCCTCCCATATATTTCTTCGCCAAAAATACTATTTATGCAGATATCATCAACATTCATGAGATGAAACAGGAAAATCTTGATGTAATAGCGTATTGTGGGCTCTGCTGCCTGGACTGTCATGGGCACTCCGGAAGAATTGCCGACCTCGCACGCGACCTGAGAAAGGAATTGCGTGCAGCAAAATATGAAAAATTCGCCGCATCCATTTCGGCTTATCCTTTTGCAAAGGCATTCGTTCATTATCCTGAATGCTACGAACTGCTTGGGCAGATAGTCAAATTCAGATGTAAAAAGGGGTGTCGGGACGGTGGTGGCCCGCCGTTTTGCAATATCAGGAAATGCTGCCAGGAAAAAAACATTCCAGGATGCTGGGAGTGCGATACCGTTGTACAGTGTGAAAAACTGGATTTCCTTAAGAGCGGCCATGCTGACGGACACAGGAAGAACCTTGCGATAATCAAAGAGAAAGGAATAGATGAATTCATCAAGGGCAAACGGTACTGGTGATTGCAGATCGTGTGACCCGGATTACCAGGGGGGCTTCCTTTTGGAACCTCTGGCCCCGGGGGATTTAGAGGACCCTGGTTAAAGATCACCACAGCAGGGCCGGCAAAGGAAGAGGACTGCCACCTTGCAAAAGATACCATTAAACTCCCCCCTCTCTAAAGCTTTATTCCGGAGAGAAACCGAATGGACAAGATTGCGCTCGGCCCGATGCCGTATATGAGTGTCATGCCTACCGTCCTCGTAGGTGCGAATGTAAATGGAAAGCCGAACTACATGACTGCGGCCTGGGCAACCGTTGCCTGCCTGGCCCCGCCGATGGTCTGCGTAGCGATAAACAAGACCCGGTATACGGCGAAGGGAATCGAAGAGAACAAGACCTTCAGCCTGAATATCCCCTCTATTGACCAGGTGGTCGAGACGGATCATTGCGGCCTCGTCTCCGGAACACACACTGACAAGTCATTAGTCTTCCGGTCATTTTACGGTAAGGAAAAGACTGCCCCCATGGCAGAGGAGTGCCCGGTCAACATCGAATGCAGGTTGTTTAAGTCTGTCGAATGCGGGAGCCACCTGCTGTATATCGGGGAAGTCATCGAGATCCATGCCGCCGGA
>CAIJED010000386.1 GCA_903819595.1 uncultured Methanomicrobiales archaeon
CCCGCCGATTGCGGTTGCAAGTGCGGTGTTTCCGACAAGTGCGGTGGCGGCTGCGGCATAGCCCGCAACGGTCGATGCCTTTGCCGTTGAGGTCCCCATGTTCTTCAGGGTTGTCGGGTTTTCGTACACCACGTTGATGCCGAACGACTGCGTGCCACGGGTAATACCGGCGATGGTTACACCGGCAACCACATGGTCCACACACTCGAATGCGTTGGTGTCGATGGCTCCCTGGACGAGGGTGTTCAATGCGGCGACACTGGCGATCGGGGTCGTGATAGTACGGACCGAACGCTTTACATTTGCTTTCTGGATAAAGTCAGCCATGTTCTGGTAGTTCCTGCCCCGTTGGGCAATCATACATATTGATTGAAAGGAGAAGAACATTTATATGGATGTTTGAATGGCTGGCGGGGCATTGTTGGTTTGGGGATTCGAGGCGATCCTGAATTTTTCTGAGTGACGATTATTTTTTTTGGTTTATAAAAAAGTGGGAGTGGGTTGGAATTTTTATGCCGAAATGTTTGTTCCGGATGTCATCGCTACCGGGACATAGGGATTTTGTCCCATGAAGCACTTCTGTGTCAGGTATTTAACGCCCCGCAGATGCAGCAGACCGTGTCCTGTTCAGGGCAAAATCTGCCGCTGCCTGCGCATGAATAGCCGTCGTATCAAACACCGTGATATTCACATCTTTCTGCTGGATCAGCAGCGGAATTTCCGTACATCCAAGAATAACGCCCTCGGCGCCTTCATCGGCAAGCTCCTGGATGATCCTCTCAAAGTTCTGCCGGGATTCGTTTTTTATTTCTCCCTGACACAGTTCATTGTATATTACCGAGTGGATGTAATCCTGATCTGTCTGATTTGGAACAATGACGGTGAGGTTGTATTCTTGCTCAAGTCTTCCTTTATTAAAATCCTGTTCCATTGTATATTTCGTCCCGAGCAGAGCCACTTTTTTAATTCCTTTTTCCCTGATCTTTTCACCGGTTAAATCGATAATATTCAACACAGGGATGTGGATATTTGCCTGGACATCATCGGTGGTTTTGTGCATGGTGTTCGTGCAGATGACGATGCAGTCCGCACCTCCCGCTTCAAGGTACTGTGCATCAATGATCATTCGTCGTGTTAGTTCAGACCAGTTCCCCTGCGTCTGCAACTGTTCAATCTCCGCAAAATCTTCCGAATACATCAGGATTTTCGCCGAATGCAGACCCCCGCGTTCTTTCCGGGTCTCCGTATTAATAATCCGGTAGTATTCGGCAGTCGACAGCCAGCTCATACCGCCGATAAGGCCAATTGTTTTCATGGGAATCTCTTGAACATTTGTCGCAGTTATCCGCGACAGATTCTGATTACCCCCGACATCAGCTGGAACTTGGGGAGGGGCTGCGGCACAGCCACTGGCAGCAATCGCAGCTACCAAAATTAGCAGAAGGAGCAGGGGGAAAAAATCAAACTTCATCTTTGATTTCTCGACAGTATTCATGTTATACTTATTCACCGCAGTCCCTGCCTTGGAGAGGAGGCCAGGATGTACACCAGACCCGCTGTGAATTAAGGTTGCGCATATAAACAACAAACGGCCATTTGTGCAGATTCGAAAAATGATTGCAAGAATCTGTGACAAGAGACACGCAGGTTATACACATCCATCACTCAACCAATTCAAGCCGGTAAATCTCCAGCAAGGGTACCATCATCGTCACCCCGTTGAATGAGAACACCGGGTCCTGACGTTCACTTATCCCCTTCACTCCAATCCCGATAAATATCCCGTCAGCATTCGTATATCGGGTAACTACCCGGTA
>CAIJED010000387.1 GCA_903819595.1 uncultured Methanomicrobiales archaeon
ATTATATCGCCACGGAAGAACAGCACGAGATCATTGAAATCGAGGACCCGAAAAACGATTTCGGGGTTGTCATTGATCCCCTCGATGGATCATCCCTGATTGATGTGAACCTTTGCACAGGTTCAATTATTGGGATCTATCCGGGAAATGTCCTCGAAAAGGGCGCAAAAATGATTGCAGCCATGTATATTTTATATGGCCCACTCACTATCCTGACATTTACAGCAGGAAACGGTGTGCACGAATTCGTCCTGGATGATACCGGGGAATTTGTTTTAAAACACCAGAATATCACAATTCCGGAAGGAAAAATTTACGCCCCCGGCGCCCTGAGGAAAGATTATCTCCCGGCCCACGCCCGGTGGATCGAAAATCTTGAGCAGGAAGGATATAAACTCCGGTTCAGTGGATGTTTTGTCGCAGATGTTCACCAGATCCTTCATAAAGGTGGAGTATTCACGTATCCAGGGTTTAAAAACAAGGAAAGCGGAAAGTTGAGACTGTTATATGAAGCAAATCCTCTGGGAATAATAATCCAGGAAGCAGGGGGGGCAATCAGTAATGGGAAGACGGACATTCTCGAAATCATGCCAAGATCAATCGATGAGTTGACACCCATCTACGTGGGTGGCAAGAAAGAGATCAGGCTGATTGAAAAGTTTATGAATGAAGGGTGAGTACACAGGAGTGAGGAGTCTTATGAAACAGAATGATTATGGTCCAATCTCTGGTTCTTCAATTTTTAGTGGTATTTCCGGCCAGAAAGCAATTATCATGGCCGCGAATACCAGAATCACTACGGTGGCAAAGGGGATTTTCAGGGCTGCAAAAGAGACTGATTCTGCAGTATTCATGGAACTTGCACGTTCTGAATGTGACCTGAAGGGAGGATATACCGGGTTAACGCCGAAAGATTTTGCCGATAAAATCAATGACGCCGCGAAAGAGGTCGAGTTTGATATCTGGGCTCTTCATGCAGATCATATCACAATAAAGAAAGGAGATCCCGTTGAGATCGATCAGACCAGGCAGCTGATAGATGCCCAGGTCTCGGCCGGATATACCTCGTTTGCTATCGATGCTTCACATCTCTTCAATTTTGAAGGAAAAAATGTCAGGGAAGAACTGGAACAAAATATCCAGGTAACGACAGAACTGGCGAAATATATTAAAAGCAGAATGAAAGGTAAGGATTTTGGCCTTGAAGTAGAAGTCGGGGAGATTGGCAGGAAAGATGGGCATGGACTAGTCTTGACCACACCTGAAGAAGCGGTTGAATTTATTAACGCCTTATATTCGAACGGGGTACATCCTCACGTCCTTGCGATTGCCAACGGGAGCACACATGGGCATATATACGATGACAAAGGGAACGTGGTCGAACAACTTTCGATTGATATCCCCCAGACAAAAGCGGTGGCAAAAGCACTGCGGGACAATAACCTGAAAATTGGCATTGCCCAACATGGTATTACCGGCACCCCCAGGGAACTCATCAACCAGCATTTCCCAAAAGGGGATATTATTAAAGGAAATGTTGGGACCTTCTGGCAGGATGTCGTTTTCAACACATTGAAAGTATATGAGCCAGCCCTCTACCAGGACATACAGGAATGGACACTTGAGAAATACAGGGCCGCAAACCCCGGAAAAAAGGACAAACAGATCATTGATGGAAATTGCAAATTTGCAATAAAGGAGTTTTTCAAGGAGCTCTATGCAGTTGAAGAGGACACAGAAGATGCAATCCAGGCAATGGCATATGCAGAGAGTCTTGTATTTTTCAGGGCATTCAGCTCATACGGGTCAGCTTCCCTTGTAAGAAAGACCATCCCATAACATTCACCACAATTTTTTTCTCCTAAAAGGAAATTCTATAGTGTGATTTTTTATGTCCAAGACCACAATTTCCGTAATCAAGGCGGATGTGGGAAGTTTTCCGGGTCACTCTCGCACCCACCCCAAACTCCTGGAGAAGGCAGCCCGGCTGCTCAAAGAACAAAAAGGATTGTTGTTGATAGACTCATTCGTTACACACTGTGGTGATGATCTCGAACTGATCATGACGCATACCCAGGGTGTAGATAACGGAGAAATCCATAAACTCGCATGGGACGTGTTCACGGAATGCACTGTAATTGCAAAGAGCATGAAACTTTATGGTGCCGGTCAGGATATACTTGCGGATGCCTTCTCGGGTAATATTAAGGGGCTGGGCCCCGGAGTTGCCGAGATCGAATTTGAAGAGCGGGGTAGTGATCCAGTGCTCATCTTTATGGCAGATAAAGCAGAGCTGGGGGCATGGAACTTCTTCCTCTACAAGATCTTTGCCGATCCCTTCAATACACCCGGACTAGTGATAGACCCAACGATGCATCAAGGATTTATCTTCGAAGTCCATGATCTCTGCGATAAACGTAGGATCATGTTTACATCCCCTGAAGAGGTCTATGACCTCCTCGCGTACATCGGTGCCCCTTCACGATATGTAATCAAGCACGTATTCCGTAGAGATGGCGAGATCGCAGCGTCGACCAGTACCCAACGCCTGAATCTGATGGCGGGAAGGTACGTCGGAAAGGATGATCCTGTGATGATTGTCCGCTCCCAGAGTGGGTTACCGGCCGTAGGGGAAGTGCTCGAGCCGTTCTGCACGCCGGTTCTGGTGGCTGGCTGGATGCGGGGATCACACCAGGGACCTTTTATGCCAGTCGGTGTATGCGATGCGAACTGTACCAGGTTCGACGGTCCGCCCAGGGTCACTTGTCTCGGATTCCAGCTCTGCAATGGCGAGCTGATCGGTCCGGCAGACATGTTTGATGACCCAGCCTTTGATCGCGTACGGAACCGATGCAATGAGCTGGCCGATATTATCCGGGCTCAGGGCCCTTTCGAACCTCACCGGCTCTCTCTGGACGAAATGGAATGCACAACACTACCGGCAGGTGAAAATGAGTTAAAGAAACGGTGGGGGCCAATCCCATGATAAATAAATTATCATTTTATTCCTTATTCACTCCATGTTTCACCTGTTTCCAGTGAATTAGGACAATCAGTCAATTTATTCCGACGAGGGTGATAGTGTGGAGAAACCTAACCGGTACTGTAATATAAGAAACTTTAATTACCTACCGCCCTAAATTTAGGCAGATGGTTAACGGAATCGTACTTCCCATTAAAAAGGTATTTTCTCTTGTTGATTCGAAAATTACCGTAGAAATAAAAGATGATGGGCGAAAATTACAGGGTCGTCTTGTCGCGGTGGATGAGTATCTCAATATCCACATGGAAGAGACAATCGAGCTGAATGATATCAACCAGCGGGGAAGAAACCTCGGGACCGTCGTGATTCGGGGCAACAATATTCTTTCTATCTCACCGGTCATCTGATGAGCGAACCAATGAACAATCCGATTGAAGATGCGCTTAAGGTAATCCAGTCTAAGCCTGAAGGTGTTCTTCAAAGTGAACTTTGGAAAGTCCTTGGAGTAGACAGCCGTAAATGTTCCAGGATTGTAAAAAAACTGTTGGATACCGGACTGATAGAGAGGGCTGAATTTAAAAAAGATGGGATCAAAACATACGTTCTCACGGTTACAAAACGTCCACTCGATCCATCTTTAATTCTTGCTGGTGAAGAATTAATCCCCTGCATTGGTTGTGAAGATGAATGCAACGTGATAGAGTGTCACAGGCTGATGGACTGGATGTACCAGCTCGCAATTGTTGAGGCTGAAGAAATCATCTGATGGATTTCTACCAAACTAATTGGTCAGGATCTTCCCTTCATTTTTCCCGTTCGGATCTATTCTGCTAGTCCTGTCAGGAACCCATGGAGATAGGTCACTTGTTTAGGTGATCTTCGAAGACAGTATAAACGAGATAGATGTAGCCTTCCAATGTTGCTTTAACGGCGGTTCAGATTTTGATCCAAGCAGCTGGGAAATCTCATAAATTGCCTCTGGATGACGAAAGCGGACGGGGATTTTCATCTATTTATGACAGATCCTTTTGTTATTAATGAAAATACAGAAATCAGAATGATGCCTCTTTTAAATCAGAACAATTTGGTGGAAAAAAGGACCAAACAAAACCACGGATGAATTGTTGAATTCGGCTGAAACTGTCATGATATTTAAAATTGGGATTTCTATAAGACCATTTTTTCAGGATTTAAAAATATTTACGTAGATTCACGGGTTATTTACATCACCAGCTGAAAACACGATATTGAGGAATCCTGTTCGTTGGCACTATTCAATGACCGTGTGATTAATTTCCTGGTTCAGTACCCTGAAGTGAGGAGGAAAACTCATTTGGAACTTCCGGACAGGTTCGATGAGGTTGTCAGGCTATTGATTATTTCATCCAGATATTAAAAAGAATGACCCACTGATTCATCAACGAGGCTGAAGAATCGTCATACCCCTGGGCAGATTCGAACTGCCGTCGCCGGATCCAAAGTCCTGCATGATTGACCACTACACTACAGGGGTACTCGGCACATTAACCACTACACTTATCCCTTTTTGATAAGTTGCTTATAAGTATCCACGACTGAGCCTAAATATTTTATCGAAAGTGCATTTTTCTTACTGCAGGATACAACATACAGGCCCATTTCCGATCGCCTGCCTATGACCTGATATGGCGAGGGAAAAGTGAATG
>CAIJED010000388.1 GCA_903819595.1 uncultured Methanomicrobiales archaeon
GATACTGAACCGCCTCAAAACTGCAGGATTACTAACACAGTTTTCCCCGTATGACATTCTCACCAAGTTCAGTAAGGTGTACGCATACTGGATACATGATGAGCGGGCAGTTACTGAGGTCCCAAAAAAAGTTCGCGATCTAGCAAAAAAATTGGATTACCCTATATTCCCTAATTGAACCCGAGTTCAGGGTTATAAATGGGTGGAATGCACCGCGAAAGTGAAGGTCGACTGCAGGAATTTTAATCTTTTATGAACGGCAGATGGTTTCAGGCGGTATATCATCCCAGAACCCGGCCAGTACATTCCAGATACGCCCCTGTAATTCTCTGGCCAGTGATGTATCCACGTAACCAGGTTGATGAGGGCCATCTGTCTCTCGTTCGTACAATCCACGGTTTACCTCTATCTGGACCCATGGGATTTCCCTGTGCCACCGATGAGAAATGGATATGAACCCTCCTGCATAGGGACTGTTGAATAGCACAGCCCCATCCTTTCCAAATTCATCACTGAAATGTCTGCCGAGGTTTGTGATCAGTTCCTGCGGACAGGTGGACAATACACCCGGTCTCGCCGCCCCATTTACATCGCCATTGTTTCCAAGACAGATTAGTGGCCTCAGCTTCCCTTTTTCGTCCCGGTCTGGCAATGCTTCAGGGAGCATACTGTGGCAGTCAAATGCAATTTCTGCCTGGTGCTCATCGATAAGCCGGTCGATTGCCTCATGATAGGGGAAAAAATATTTCACCATCATCGTATGGACCAGGTTAATATCCGGGAACAGGTCCTCACGATACACCGGTGTACCATAGCCGGTCATGGATTTGATCGCACCATCAGGGTATGTTGGTGCCTGGTGAGAGGGTGGACGGTTGAGGTCAACAACCATCCGCGATACAGGAGTATCGATGAAACAAGCTACTTTGGACGAAACACGATAAATTTCCCGTGTTCCCGGGTCGCTATAGAATTCAATCTCAGCAGGGGTCAACGCGATACGGTACCTTACCTCGTCCGGGATCACATTGCCACCGTGAGGGATTGAGATGATGAACGGGTACATTCCAACCAGCCTGACCTCCATTGATCAACAGGGTTCTCTCTGAAAAATGAATGATGTAAAATTATTTCTATTCTTCCCGAGCTTGGTGCCATTGACCCCGATTTACCCTGGTAGTTTTGATTATTCCCGGTTGCTGCAGGATTTACGCTATCGCACGGGTCATACCCGTACACCGATAAAAAAATTACCGTCGCATACCAGGATCCTGCCTTTTACTCTGGATAATCCCAAATGGTATCCGGATTAATGTCCGGGATATCATCTGGAAAAACGATGGATCAGGGGTTATATTCTCCTGGTCAATGCCAGGAACAGGAGAGAGAGCCCAGTCACCAGGGCAATAAACCCGATACCATAAAATATCCACCTTGGGATCTTTGCTAATAATGACGTCGATGTGACAGGCGTACCCCCGGAAGGATCATCAGCCGGGGCATTGGACGTGACGGAAAGCACAACCGGAATTTCTGTTGCGCTCGCCAGGGGAGTGATAGTCACTCTCGTTGGAACACGCGTTACAACACCGGCGGATGCGGTCACCACAGGTATACTGATATTGTTTACCGTATTGGACCCCGATACTCCACCCGGTTTTACCACTAGTTGCGCGGTTGCGGTATCCGGGTTAATAAATCCTCCATGGTCGTCATCGATCCTGATGTTCTGCAATTTGACATTCGTCGTCCCCGCTGCAACCGCTTCCACGGTGATCAGCGCAAGATTTGTCCCGGCCGCATCATCTGCAATTGCTTTTCCGAGGTCCACGGCACTGATCGTGACCCGTCCGGCGGGGAGACTACTGGCGTTATTCAACTTTGCCCACGACGGAAATGAAACACGGGTGATCTGGCCCACTGCAGGGTTTGTCAGCTGGAAATCAAGTTGGTACCCTGAAAGGCCGGCAGGGAGCGTGTTAATACCCACATTATATATCACAGTTGAACCAGGCAACAGGGTCACACCTGACGGAGTTACGGTAATCGTTGTACCTTGGGACGCACTGACCTGGCCGGATGCAGCAATCACTACCACCATTACAAGAAACAGCATGAGGGTTTTCATTGTATCACATAATTCGTCCTGGTATTCCGGCGGGAGCTCGCGCTTCCGGAAATACGGGGAACATCCTTTATCAGATTGGTGGTGCCCGCATTGATAAAAATATCGCAGTGAATCTTGGCCCCTCCTATCGGCTCCTTCTGATGTGCGACCATATTTGTCAGGATGTTTGAAATATTCTGGATATCCCGGATGTTAGGTAGTTCAGGACTCCCACCTGATGAGTAGAGAAAAAACGAAAAAGAGTAAAGCTCCGTGGACTGTTATTGTGAAAAAAATAAACGTGTGGAAATGAGCCTCTGTGCACTATCAGGCCCGTTTCTTTTGAAGTTCCGGCAGGACCTGCCGTATGATCTCACTCATGTGAGGCTTGGCATAGATTATGTGATTTCCAACGACCATTACGTCCTCAACCGGTTTCCCTCTGCCTGCCGACTGCGCATTGTGGAGTTGGATGGCTGCATCCCTGGACTCGACACTGTCGAATGACTGGGTATGAATGGTAAAAAGATTTCCGTTTATATCTGATATGGTGTAAATTTTCCCCCCCGTTGCACCGGAAATTGGCAAATTGTAGTCAATGGCACTCACGATATGGATCCCGGAATTTTCTACAGCTTCACGCAGTGGTTCCCCTTGTACCACATGGTAAGGTTCAGCGGGCAATACAACCATTATCCAGCCTATCGGAAGTAGGATTACCAATATGAGGATAAGGAAAACTGTCCACGTCGTCGTATCGACTTCGTTCATACACATCCTCCTGTCAGATAAACAGAACCAAATAACATCATTTTATCTCACCCCTCCTTATTGCCGGTCTCGATCCAGCTGGGTTTTTTCAGTTTCAGGAAGATCAGAGGCGGAACTGAAAGGAGGAACGTCCCAATTAATAACCCTATTACATAAAATACGGTCTCTTTCGCGGTGAATGCCCCTGTCGGCATGAGCCCCACGATGAATGCAAAAATAACCCCGATTGCACCCATACCACCGATCAGCCAGATACCGGGCATTCCTCCGGGGATCTTAAAAGGACGCGGAGCCGCAGGCCTGCTGTATCTCAGTTTGATCAGCGACGCAAATACCAGGAGATATACGATACAGAGGAGTTCCACGGTCATTGCCGACAGTATCCAGTATGCCTGGTTCACTGATGGTAAAAACACGTAGAGCAGGGATACAAATGTCCCAATCAATGCCTGGATAAACAGTACTGCAACCGGGGACCCATACTTGTTGGTCCTGTTAAATACCGGCGGAAGGTTTCCTTCCGCGGCAACGACACCAAGTCCTTTTGCCGGCCCGATAAGCCAGGCGGCAAGTGAAACAACCCCGCCAATGGTAATCAGGACCGCCATGGGAGCTACTGCAGCTGGGATATGGGCAGCATTAAAGAAGTACTGAATTGCCTGCATGACACCTGCCGCAAGACTAAGCTCGTTTGTCGGAATGACAAAGGCAATGGCAAGTGTTGCAAGTACTGTGCATGCGAAAATTATGACCGCAGATATGGCCATCGCCTTCGGATAATCAGTACTGGGGTTGCGGGTCTCCAGTGCATGGAACCCTGCCATTTCCATCCCGGCAAACAGCAGGATCACAGTCGCGAAAAATGGCAGAGTAGAGATATCAAGCACAGGAACTATCTGCCCAAGAGAAAATGGCGGAAGAACGATGGCCGCACCTGACGTCGCCCACCAGATACCAAGTCCGATGATCAGTACTGATGGGATGATACTTCCGAGAATTACCCCGTAGTTCTGGAATTTTGAGGATACGTTCTCTCCGAAGTACGCAATTGCAGTGGTGCCCCAGAATGCGATCATCATCACGCTGAACAGGTAGATAGAATTACTTCCCAGTGCCGGTGATAGCGCGAATGCTAGAGTGGAGGCAATGAACGCAAGAACAGTCGGGAACCAGACAAGGTTATTTGACCATTCACAGAATATTGCAATAAAGCCACCTTTTTCTCCAAAGGCCTCTTTACACCATGCATACACACCCCCGCCTTTATCAGACAGCATCGTTGCCAGTTCTGCACCGGCAAGAGAAAGTGGAATCAGGAACACGACAGTCCCGATAATATACCAGCCGATACATTGCCATCCAAACATTGCCATGGATGGAAAATTCCTGATGGAGAGCACCGCGGCGACATTGATCATCGCCAGTGCAAATATCCCGAGCACTTTCGGGGGAGTCAGGACTGATTTTTTCGGCGCTACCGAATCTTCGCTCACAGATTATCCCTCTTTGAGACAGTACATCATGTATTCACCTTTGATACTTTCAACCCCGTGTGTATCATGTTCGAATCCGGGGAACTGTTGATCGAAGTCCTGCATGGACTTCAGGTAACTGAGAATGGGCCCATCCTGCTTTCCAGTGCGTTCACCAGGTGCCAAAACAGGGATTCCCGGCGGGTACGGGAAGATCCCGGTGGCTACAATCCGGTCACCAGCCTGTACGACCGGGACATGTTCCACCTCACCCCGGACAAGTTTTTTATAGGCCTCATAGTATGCGACTGCCGGTTCGGGAAGCTCCCCATATGCCTGCTGGAGAAGTTCGCACATGTGATGTTCCTTCTTAAATTTGTGCATCTCATCGGTGAGGCTTTTTAAGGTCATTCCACCATAACGGTGAGGATACGCCAGCGTCAAATCCGGGAATATCTCTTCAAGCGGGGACTGTTCATCATAATGACGCTTGAATTCAAACAGTTCACTGATAAGCGTCCCCCACTTCCCTTTCGTGTTCCCCATCGAGAAGAGGAACAGGATGATATAGTCACCCGATTTCTCGTTGACGATCCCGCGTGTGTCAAGGAACTTTACAACCACGGCAGCCGGGATACCCCATGGACCCGGTGTACCGTCGTCATTCATCCCTGGCATCACCACGGTGACCTTAATTGGATCGAGCATGCAGTAGTCATCAGGCAGTCTGTCAAAGCCGTGCCATTTCTCACCGGGGTGCAGCACCCAGCAGGACGGATTATCCCGGAGGGTTTCAATGGATGCTTCGGCAAACGGAAGTTTCTTTCCGGTTTTTGGGTCGGTAATCGTGTCAGGTTGCCACATCCCGAACCACCAGTCGTCCTGTTTTTTACCACCGCGGACTTCCTCATTCACCCGGGCCATGGTACGCCGGAACCGGATCGCCTCTTCAATTGACTCGTTGGTCAGGACACGGCCGGCGGCCCCATCCATCATCTTCGACGAGACGTCCAGTGATGCCATGATGGTATAGAGCGGGGAGGTGGAACTATGCATCATAAAACCCTCGTTAAACAGGGCGTGCTCTACAGGGACTCGCCCGTCTCTCACATGGACCATTGATGCCTGTGAAAGGGCGGCCAGGAGCTTATGCGTTGACTGAGTCGCGAATACCGTCGGTCCTTTGGGATTTTTTGCTCCGTCCCGCATGGCAAACCGATCACGGTACAGCGGGTTGAACCTGGCATACCCGTACCATGCTTCATCGAAATGGATACTGTCAACACTTTGTCCAAGGAGCTCTTCGACTTGTGTCGCATGGTAACAGAGCCCATCGTAGGTGGAATTTGTAATGATCGCATGGACTGGTTTTGTATTTTCGAACCCCCGGGCAAGCGGACATGCTTTTATTTTTTCACTGATTGCCTGTGGCGTCATCTCGTCCGGCGGGATAGGCCCGATAATACCATACCGGTTCCGGCCGGGCACCATAAAGACTGCCAGAGAATGTGTCATGGTGAGCGCATGTTCTGCTGATTTATGGCAGTTCCGGTCGACAAGGACCACATCATCCATTGTTACCCTGCCAAAGAACACGATCTTATTGGCGGTTGAGGTACCGTTTGTTACGAAATACGTCCTGTCTGCCCCGAATACCTTGGCTGCGTACCGTTCCGCCTCGCCTAACGGACCGGAATGGTCAAGCAGGGACCCAAGTTCTCCAACCGATATGGAGAGGTCAGACCGGAAGAGTTGTTCCCCGAAAAATTTGAAGAATAACCTCCCTGCAGGAGATTTTCGGAACGCCGTTCCACCTGCATGGCCAGGGGTATGCCAGGAGTACTCGAAATCCTTGGAGAACGCTACCAGTGCGCCAAAAAAGGGGGGCAGGAGACTTGCTTTGTACCGGTTAGCCGCTGCAATGATACGTCCCGCAATGAATTCGGGAGTATCGTCCATGATATACACGTACTCATTGACCTCCCTGATCGTATCGACTGTCAGTGCACTTGGTGCTTCACCGGCCGGCTCGGCCATAAGAAAGAGGGGGATATTTTCATTCCGTTCCCTGATCTCATGGATCAGCTGCTTCGCATCTTCGTTGTTTTTCGCCCTGTCTCCCCCGAGGGTCCAGCTGATCAGGATACAATCGACTTCTGGTAGGTTCGCGTACGCAGACCGTGCATCTTCGAGCGAGGCGATTGAATAGACCTGGATATCAAAATCTGATAGCCCTTTCACGATCCTTTTTATTGAACTCCCATGAGGGGTGTCACTGTAGACAGCCTCGTCGATGATGACCACAGAAAGCTTTTCTTCCGCGTTCATGGATCTCCTCCGGACAGATCATTCTGGACCTTGTTTTCCAGGCGGGAAGATCCTTTCCGGGCTCTGTTATTGTGTGTTTTCAACAATACCACTCCTGACGGAATAAATCCGGGGGACCTGATCGGGGGCCACCGGTACGGTACAAGGGCAACGAGCTCGATTACTTCTCATTCCGGGAATTCCCGACAGGATTCAGGACAACGGACAAAAGATTCGGGCTGACACCAGGTCAGGCCGAAGCCCGGGGCACCTCATGAGTAGACCTTATCCCGACCATATATTTATATGTTATTCATTTTTTGGTCTCCTTCAATTATTTCGTCAATTACATGGCAGAAGTGGAATTTTACGGCTTTTTCCGTCTTTTGTGGGTATCATACTTTGCAGGGATGAGTCTACTCAGGTTTAACTACCCATATCCCATCAGAATATTTTTCACAGTGCGGCACTCATGTCCTGGTCCCCGACTGTAGTACCCATTCCTGACGGATGGGACCATCCCGAAGGGTGAACAAAATAACCCCGTATTTCCCCTGATAATCCGAATATCGGGAAAATTAGGGCAATATCCGCTCGAATTATCACAACGATTCCCTGTCACATGTATGGATACTCTAACCTACCAGATATCGTCCGCCCTTGTTCGTTTAAATCGCCCGTATTTTGCTCCGTTCACAAATTTGACAAAATAAGCCGATTATTGCGATTTTATTGTTATTCAGACACCAGATAGCCGGAATTTACTGATTCTTCTTTTCGTTGCTCCAGCAGTTGGCAGTTCCAGATGCAGGATCCATACACCAGCAACAGACCGTACGCATGTTTTTCGACCCCATCTCTTTCCAGGTGTTGGAACAGCCCCTTTCATACTAAACTGGAAGGCGTAGAGGCCTTTCCTTGCGGTACTGCGCAATGTCCCGCACCTGTCATCAGCCCTGTAATTCCTCTATACAAAAAAAGAGATTACATGCAGGAGATCAATTGTATTACTAGACCTTTTTCATGTCTCGCATGGCGGGGGATTCGCCGGACCCACGACAGGGATATTCCTGAAATGATAGTGACTTCATGTCTTCGAATATTGGGTGGAAAAAATAGCATTTCCTATGCAGACGGCTCTGATATCGCAGGTATGAACCGGGCAACAATCATGGCGAAACTGCACCCAATCGCCATTTCAGTAAGCCGCAGGCAACTGTTCATGAGGGGTGTCAGCCCAGGGTTGATCGTTGAAAAGACCAGGATTACGGCCAGGTTCATTGCGGCCCCCGGAGAATACCCTGACAATTGCGTAGCCTGGCAGAACAACACGACCAACACGATCATCGCCACCATCCCGACAATGCTGAATGGGAAAAATGAGAGGTAGATAAAACCTGAAACCGCTCCGATTACCCCACCCAGTACCTGAAGCCGGGCTTTTACGATGGTACCCGCGTAGGTATCGGCCAGGACAACCATACCGGTAATCAATGCCCAGAGTGCCCCAATCGGAGCGTAATGGGAAGTACCCAGGAGATGCAACGTGAAATAATGGGCTCCCGAAAATGACAACAGTGCAATGACCCCATACCTGATGCCCGAAATCACAGGCCCGGGGAATTTATTCTTAAACGTGATTCCCAATTTTTTTCTCCGGCTGATTTATTGAGTGCACTAATAAATCGGAAATTCACCCGTAACTAATTTTGGATGGTTGGCCACCCGGATATGAACAGGGGAATCATTGTTTGACACGGATGGTTAAAACGGGGTTATCAGGTAACGATACCAATGACCGTCCTATAACTTCCTTTGCCATAATTTCCAGCCGCCGTAGATGATAAGTATGGGAAGCCCTGCAATAACAATCAAAATTACCGGATTTATGGTGATCGCATTGATACCTCGCGGCTACTGTAAATCAAGCCCGAAACTCATCTTATCTGAAAGCATCAGTGCGTCTTACCCGTCACGATATTTCACGTCGGTGTCAATGACGTAGCGTTTTCCCACAATGGCAGATTTTGCCGAGATGGGATATTCTGCGGATTTGATTTCACCTGGACCGGCGAGCCCCAATGACGCGGTGTCCGTCAGCGGCACGATCACCTGGTTCCCGATAATTCTGGCCTCTGAATTATTTGCCGGGGAATTACCGGTATTCCGGTAAGAAACTGATATCTTCTCTGTTCCACCCGGGTTGATCGTTAAGTCCTTTGTAACGACTTCAAATACTGCACCTCTTGATACCGTGATGCCGAGAGGAACGGCAGGGGTATTCCGGAAAATACGCTCCACATCACGGTACTGGCCTTCGAGAAGGGCGGGGTACTGCCCGGCACCGGCATGATCTTTCACTGCGATCCGTGCCTTGATAGTGGTGATGTTACCGGGGGCAAACTTCCCGAGATACACACTACTGTCCACCATCTGGAAGGTTACGTTATCTGAATGCACAATACTGAGGCTGGCCTCTTCGCCAGTGGCATAGCCGGCATTGATCACCTCCGCCAGAAGGTACCCTCCCTGTTTGGAGCCATCGTCATCATGCCAGCAACACTGGCACTGATGAGTGGGTTGGGATAAAAAGGACACTGTTAATGGGTATAGCCAAAAGTCCTCCAGGAGAATGATTATCCTTGCTTTGTGTTACCCGGAATTTTTTATAATTCCTCCATTGCATACGTTAAATTAACATTATGGGCCATTTATAGCTCCATAATAGTAAAAACTCGAATATAAATGCCATCCGTTCTGGTGCCAAAAAAAATATTGATTCATCTGAACGGCCCGGGAAACCGAACCATTCAGTATCGTTAAAATACAGAATCAAGCGCGATAGAGCCCGCGTAGATAAGCATCGTGATGTGAAAGAGGGGGAGTACCTTCAGGCAGGCGTCAGGCGTCCGGTATTTTAATATCACCGCATTTGCTATGGTGAGCAGCATCAGTCCGAGGAAGATCCCGGCCCTGGCGATCCATCCAAGTTGAGTCATAAACACAAGGGATGTGATGATGCTGACTCCGGTAAAACCCGCGATCCAATAAGCAGTCCCTTTTTCTTCATACAGAGTCGTGATCGTCTGCATACCTCTTGCCCGGTCATTCCTCACATCGATGAGGTCATTTGCGCCAAGATGCGCCATGGCAAACGGGTAGAAGAATGCAAAATATAAGAGGCACGTCATATCCGGAATGCCTGCACAGAGATAACCGGCCACAGGAAAGAGGGCAAAATCAATACGCCCTGCCAGTTGGGCTACCGGGAAATGCTCGTTACGCTTTTTTATCTGGTAAAAAATTTCAAGTGCGTAGCATATGAGCATAATGACAAGCACATAGAGTGAATTAGGGTACGGAAGGGCTAGGATCAGTCCAGCGGTTACCAGGGCAAAAAGGAGAAACAACCCCATCGCATTCACGGGAGCGATGAGTCCCTCTGATACAGGCCGATGACCAAAAACCCTCCAGTATTTTGTCAGTTTATTGTGCTCGATCTCAAATTTATCATAGTCCCTGTCCACATAGTCGTTCAAAATTAGCCCGGCTTCGAACCCGAAAAAGCCGATCAGGGCTACATGTATAAGGGCAGTCCATGAAAGTCCACCATATACAGAAGTCGCCAGGAGGAATCCTGAACAGAAAAGGAGCGGCCATGCAAAAAAGAACTGCAGCCGTAAGAGGTCAATGTATGCCCGCAATGTCCTGTTCATCTATGAAGTATTCGATGCAGATAATTAATATCGTTAGGTATCGTATCGCAGTCCGGTCTGTCACAGCGGCGTTCAACAAGGTTTATCTTACATGCTACCTGTCCAAAGAACGGGTTCCCATTCCGTTAGCGGGGTACATTTCAGCATAAGCCTCCCTGAAAGGCGGGTAACTACTTTCAGGGGCGAAATGGTTAAGGATGGGACCACCAATGAGGTGACTATTCCTGAACAACCCGGGGCGCCGGATGCCATAATTATCTATTACATTATACCCGCACCTTCGCATGGATCATCCAGATTACCAGTCGGGAACCGTTTACCGGATATTATCGTGAAAAATAACAAAGATCCGGACCTGATGCATTTTAAAATGAGAGCTCCAGGGATAACACCCATGGCCATTCACGACAATGATAGATCCTTTTAATTTAAGCCATTTTTCGAAAATAGAATAAAAAGATAGAATAGGATCATGAGGTGTTGCCAATTCTCGAAAAGTATATACAGTTCCGGATAGTCTTATTTCACATGGACGAAATTCAACTCATTGCTCAAAAACGCGCCTTTCCAAGCAGGGGTAGGGCCAGGGTTCATTCTGATGTCCTTTCGAAACTTGATATTGAAGAAGGTGCATCAATTGATATCGGTATCCCGGATGCAGAGAAATGGATTTCAGTAACCGCATTTGCTGACTCACTCGTGGAGTCGGGCCACATCCGGTTGAGTGGGGAGGACTTAAAAGTCCTGGGTGCATCTGAAGGCGCAATGCTCCGAATCAGGAAAAGTGCGGCATTGGCCGAACAGATACGGAGTACCGTCACCGGTGCGGGTGCAAGTGTTTCAGAGGGACTGGATAAGGCAGGGAATTCTATCAGGGGTGCATCACCTGAATCTATCAGGGCTGGAGCTGCCGATGCCGCCGCTGGCGTAGGCGCAAGCCTCGGTAAGGCAGGCGATCAGATCACTACGGCTTTTAACCAGGCAGTTGAGGCCGCAAAAAAAAGGCTGAAGCCTGCGGATGCAGTAACTCTTGACAAGGTACTGAAAGCAAACAAGGGGGAAGTCCGTGCCATCCCGGTCGCTCCCGGTTCTGGTACGCGCCCGCTTTCCAGCATTACCATCCCGAAAGGGATTATTATTGCCGCTGTTCAACGCGGTGATGCAATACAGACAACTGATCCTTCCTTTATACTGATAAGTGGAGATACCGTCTACCTTGTAGGTGATAGCAGTCTCCTTGATGAGGCGGCCAAGGTAATCGGTGGATAATATGGACTTGTATGCACCACCAGACTGGTTCATCATCGCAATCCTCCTCCTGTTTGCGCTCCTCCTTGTTCTCATCGTAGTCTGGGCAATCCGAAGGGGCCACGGTAATGTTCGGAAAATGGAGATCGAAGTCGAAAAGCAGAAACTCGACCTCCTGGCCAAAGACCTGAACACGCGGGCGAAGGAGCATCCCTTCACCAGGCTCAGTACGGACCAGATCCAGTCAATCCGTTCGTTAGAAGATGAGAATGATCTGATAGAGCTGAACAATTATCATAAGGAAAAAATCGTCGAGGCCCGGCTACGGAAACTTGAGAACCTCGTACGGGAAGCAAAACTCGAGCGGATGATCTTAAAACTTGACCTGGAAGAAAAGAAGGTGAAATAATGTCCGAATTTGCAGAAGGAACGCTTGAAGAGAACCAGTCATTCTGGGGTAATCTGCCGGATGTTCAAGGGTACCTGGAACAGAAACTACCCACCATGGACCGGTCACTGGACACGTACTTTGACAAGAACATGGAAGCAATCATCGAAGAATGGGGCCTCCTTGTAGAGAATGACCTCCTCGACCTCGAACGGCGTGTCAACAGGGTCACCGCTGATATCAACCAGCTGGTCAACAATAAAAATATCCTGAATGAACGGGTGACAAAGTTGGACGCCATGATATCGGACCTGGAGGGCAAGGTACGATGATCGACAAGTACATGAATGCGTACCTGGACCGGCGCATGAAATACCTCATCGAGGAATGGCAGATCGCAACAAAAAACGATGTGGCAGATTTCCGGAACAGGTTGAATGTATTATCAGGTGAAGTTACGAAACTGGCTACATTCGAGAAAGATGCGGAGACCAAGTTATCAGTCCTCGAAGCTCGTGCAAAGAAACTGGAGGCAACGAAGAAATGACACCACTTGAAATTATCCTCGCAGTCCTGGTGATTATTGCCATCATCATTGCACTGTATTTTTTCTTCAGGGGTGCGAAGGGTAAGATCTCCCTCACACGACCGGTAGAGAGCCGGGTTGATGAATATCTTGACCGCAGATTCGAATCGATGGTGACCGAATGGGCTCTCGTGCGGACACCGGCAGTTAACAGATTCAAAGGACAACATGAGCCGGCACTTGGCCAGAATGAGACAAAAATATCTGAATTACAGGTTTTCGAGAAAGAAATAAACAACTCGCTGCAACAGATGGAGGAACGGCTTGACAATCTGGAAAAAGAACTTACAAAAACCAGATGAACCCAAACCAGCAGTAAAGACCAATCTTTACCTTGCGCTGAAAAAGGAGATTAAACCGCTCCATGGACAGGGGGAACCTCCGGAGAAAGTGCCCACAAGTTTCGGGAGGTACTACTGTGACCTCTGCAACACCACATTACCAATTGAGGAACTCCGCCAGTGCAGCATGTGCGGGAGATGGGTGTGTGATTCCTGTTTCACGAACGAATATTATATCTGCAATTCCTGTAACGGGATTCTAAAGCTCTATATGACAAATGAACCGGCAGGATCAGGGTAGCCTGAAACTTTTTCCCCTCTTTTTTTCGCCGCGCATCCGGTTGTTTAACGCGAAATGAGAACTTGAACAGCCTTAATTCCATTGTCACAAATCACCCGCATTTGACACGGGACTCATCGTCGCATGGATACATCGTCGATCAGGAGCACAGGTAGCCCCAATCGTCCTTTTTCCCATATACGCCCATTTTATCCCTTTAACTCCAGTTTCTCCGGTTTTCCTTATGATCCGGGTAGTAGCAGGACATCCCGGGTAATAATTAAGTATATCAGACAGTCATACTCTCAATCAGGTTTATCATAACCAATAGAGAGAATCTGCGGGAACTCCGGTGAGGTAATCGTCATCCCACGGAACCCGGGTGATCATATGACAGAAACGGTTACAACTTCACCTGAAAATGAGTTTGGTGCACTTTCACACTATCCCTGGTGGATCATCCTGGTCCTTGGGATTGCAGTACTGATCCTCGGCATGGCCTTTCTTACATGGCCGTACCTTACCCTCATGATGGTGGTCACATTCGTCGGAGCATACTGGTTCATCAGTGGTCTCTTCAGCCTGGTTAGTATTTTCGTCGATCGCTCACACCTCGGATGGAAACTTCTGATCGGTATTCTCGGGGTCATTGCGGGTTTCGTCATACTGCTGTACCCCCTCTTCAGCACCATAATGCTGCCGGCAATGCTCGTGATATTCATCGGGGTATGGGGCATCCTGATTGGCGGGTCCCATATTGCTCTCGGATTTGGAACAAAAGACTGGGGGTCGGTCCTGCTGGGGTTACTTGCGATAATATTCGGTATTCTAGTTATCGTTCACCCGCTGATTACGGTCGCGATGCTCCCCTTTATCTTCGGAGGGGTGGGTATCATCGGCGGGGTAATCGCCATTATCCTGTCATTCAAAATCAGGGGTATGGCGACCACGTAAGGTTACCGGCAAATTTTTTGCCTGGTTCAACCATGCTGCATCAGATCGGGAAGGGGATATGGCAGCGGGTATAAAAAGACGCGCGATATGCAGACATCCCCTACTAGTACTCACCTGTAGTGAGGGGTATTAAACATGGTCACATAAAACGGGTATTTCGATTGATACCCGGGAAATGTGATTTCCTATTGAAATAACTGCACTATTAAAACCTTGTTCCCAGGGGAATACGCCCGGGAAAAATTATTTTATCCACGGGAGCAGGCCTTTAAAGAAGTCAACCACTTGTGAAATAATATCCTTATTCTGCTGCTGGCTGGCGGCCATGGCATCCACATCAGCCATCTTCTGTTTTTCGTAATCAAGCCATGCCTTTCCCGTCAGCGTAGGTGTCATGGCTTTTGTCTGAACCTGACTGACTTTTCCTGAACCCGCACCAGAACCTGCGGCAGTGGTGACTTTTGTCCGCACCTGGTTGTTATTGCCACTGGTACCGGATGATGTTCCCTGCGTCTGTTGTGAGTCCGACAGCGAGCGCACGGTAATGAAATTTTCGTGCTTAATGGTTTTTCCGGCCCCGGATGAGTTGACCGTCAGGACCACCGTATAGGTCCCGACCTCGTTATACGTATGACTTGGGTTCTGGGATGTATCCGTTGTTGAATCCCCAAAATCCCACGACCAGGCAACAGGGGCTCCCACAGTGGTATCGGTGAAATCAACCGTTAGGGGAACGGCCCCGGAAGTAGGTGAACCACTGAACGATGCAAGAATACCCGAGGCTGATGCGGTAGTGGTTGACGTCGCAGTCGTGGTCACATTTGATGTCGCCGTTACTGTAGGGGTCCCGGTGGCTGTCGTGGTCTCCGCGGTTACGGTAGCTGATTCTACCACGATATAGTCTACCCGGGTGCTCGTTGCACTGCCAGTCCGGGTTGTAGCGGTCATTGTGACCGTGAACGTCCCGGAATCTGAATATGTATGAGACGGGTTCTGTGACGAATCTGATGTCCCATCACCAAATTCCCAGCTCCATGACGTAGGGCCTCCTGTAGACATATCGGTGAACTGGACGGTAAGTGGTGCGGGCCCGTCAGTCGTATCAGCGCTAAATGCTACGATCGGATTGCTCGGTGCTAGGGTCGCAGTTGTCACGACAGTCGTGGTATGCGAAGTCGTGGGGACCGTGGTCTGAACCGTGGATGCGGTCGTTGTCGTCACCGTGGTGACTGGACTGGTGGTATGGGTCGTTGAAGGAATCGTGGTTGTGACGACAGAGGTCGCGTGAGCGGTAGTCGTTGTGGGCGATACAGTCTGGGTCGTGTTCGCTGCCCCCGCTGGAAGCACCACAATGGCTACACAGACCAGAAACACGAAAAATAACATCGTGACGGTCCGGGGAGAATTCTCAAGTAAAGTCTTATGCAAAATATTCCTCCACGTATTGTAAGGTATATATTCCATTTTTCGATTTAAAAACTCCGATATCCAAAAAAAATGCTTCCATATCCCAATCCATCAATCCGGACTTTTTCCCGGACGGACAATGCGGAAGATCGATTCTTACAAACCCGGGTGAAAGAACACCTGTTAAAGGATGAAGTGCTATTACTAGAAGAATATTAATTGGTGAAAAAAATGGGATTGTTCGATAGTATTGGAGGTGGCGTGTCGGGGATGCTCCAGACACCCGAAGGACAGGAAATGGCCAAAAAGTTTCTTTCTTCTCCAGAGGGACTGGATATGGTCACTAAGTATATCCAGACACCGGAAGGAAAACAGTTTTTCGGGACATTCCTTATGGGGGTTGCTGATAAACTCAACCTTTCCCCGGAGCAGAAGGGGATGCTGCAAAAAATTGCGGAATCACAACTCCAGGGTGTACCAGGCACATAACTGCCGGGGACCAGGTACGGAAGACCGGACCGGGAAGAGATTATGGGAACTTCATTATGAGAGGGAAAGGTTTCCAGGCAATATCTGTGCTTTTGCTCACCGGCGAACGGTTACAGGCAGTATGGTGAAAATTCCCACCTATTTTTGTATTAACACTTCACATTTTTCGTTTGGTTTACCTTAAGATGGAATCATGGGGTTTTCATCCGGAATACCGGAGCTCCATGCAGCACGGCCCCGGTCAGACCCGGTTCCACACCCGAACGAGATAACTCCCTTGTACAACATCTTCAGCAGGAATCCACCTTGACATTTTCTTCCGTAATATCCAAATATTTATGGGGATAATCCGGTTGCATGAAGATCCTGATCGCGATTGCACCTGAAAAATTCCGGGATGAGGAACTTGCTGAACCGATCGTTGAACTGCAAAAGGCAGGAATTTCTTTTGATATCGCTTCTACCCGCCGTGGGACCTGTACGGGGATGCTTGGGACCAGGACAACCGCAGCCCTCGCGTTTGAGGAGGTCAATCCGGAACAATATGACGGCCTTATTATTATTGGCGGATCGGGTTCACAGGAATACCTCTGGAATGATGAGATGCTGGCCCA
>CAIJED010000389.1 GCA_903819595.1 uncultured Methanomicrobiales archaeon
GACAACCAGGACGATCCTGGATGCAGGTATCGTACTGACTCCCGGATACCCTGCTCCCATCGTTACCACCAGAATTCACTCATTTACAATAAAAAGGAACCGTGCAGAATTTTTCCCTATCGCAAGGTCGATCACATCACCATTTTTCAAGGGGGTTTTGACCTTTGGTTTGATGGACTCCGTGTTTACGAAGGTACCTCCCGAGCTGCCATAGTCCTCAATCTGCCACCCGGACCCTGCTCTGGTGAGGACAGCGTGGGGTTTTGTAATCCGTGTCACCACCATATAGTCCTCGGGTAGCACCACATCTCCTTCGCTTACCACGGATGGGGCATCAGGATCACTCCTCCCGATAAGTACCCGGTCTTTTTTAATAAGGAACGTAGTTCCGGCACATTTCCCTTCCAGGAGGTGGAGAGCGGGATAATCTGTACCTGATTCCCTGAGGACCGCCGCCCGGACCGATTCGAGACGTCCCTGGATGTCACCATATCCGATCGGGATATTAATCCTTGAAAAAACACCCATATTTTTGATGAGCATCTCGAGGCCGCCTTCTGCAAGTGAAAATTTCCAGACCGGGTGGATTCCCTTTGCGGTCTCCCTTCCAAACCCTGCTTCCTTCTTCACGAGCCCGATTTTCACTAACTGATCAATGTGCTTTTTCGTATTGGCATAGCTCGTTTCGATGCGTGTGGAAATTTCATTGATCTCCTTAGGTTCCCGCTCTATCACTTTGAGTATCTTCAACCGTGTCGGGTTGGAAAGCACGTCCAGGTATTCGGATAGTTCCTGTAAAAAGGCAGGGTCTGTTGAAATTGAAATTGTTTCCCTATCAGTCATTTGCAGAAAATCCCCTTTCGAAATAGTTTCGTCTGCACACAAAAGAATCTGCAGGTGTGCCAGACTATACTATCTTTTGTTATGAATAAAATAGGTTGGCATTTGCCAGTTCTCCACCCGTTTTTTCACCCGCCTTCGAAATTTTTCCACACACGAGGATGTCCGTGGTTGAGATGTCCGGGTCAACCCGGTCCATTTCCGGCATCATTCACCTTCATTGTTACCTAAATAGACAGGCCACGTCAAAAAAATCAACTCAGGCCGATCGTTTTGAGGCTGCGAATGCAGGGCATATCATGAAAAACATTCCAAGCTGCCAGATCAGGATAGGATATCCGGATACGCAGATATCATCACTACTTGGTTCAATCATTCCATTGAACAGGTGAATATGTACACGCACACCATATTTTGAATATAATAGATGCCGGAGGATACGTCCACTACAGGGTATATGTCATCAGGGGCATGTATCCCGAATAGAGGAATAACGTATGAAACAAAACAGACGAACAGGCCTGCTAATTGCCGTCTTCTGTGTCATGGTGCTGGTCATTGCCACCTCGACCGCATCAGGATTCGGACAGGGCAAATTTTCAGGCAAGGGTCTGGTTGCGGGAAATCGCACTGACTCAGGCTCACCACCTCCCGGGGCACCCCCGGATGGGTTCATGCCGAATAGTACAGCACCGTGTGGACCACCGCCGGGTGGGATAATGCCAAACGGGACGCCTCCATCAGGACCACCACCGGGCGGGATACTGCCAAATGGTACAGCACCGTGTGGACCGCCACCAGGGGGAGTCATGCCAAACGGGACACCCCCATCAGGGATGCAATCATCATTGCCCACCCCACCGGGTTTATGGCAGCCCAACATTTAACCAGATTGTTTACCAACAGCTGGGAAATTGGCCGGCAGTATGACCCAGATACCACGGGTGACAGTTCCGGACCACAGGAAGCGATAGGTCCATGGGTTACCGGATGCATTGATGTTCCCTGAGATCGTCGATGGGTCCGGTTCTCAACAATCCTTTCGCTTTTTTTTTGGAAATCTCACCCTGCCTGAAAAAAAAACCTTGTAACAACGATCTTCACCACCGCGGTGATGAAAAACCAAAGGGAAGATTCATACCAGTCGCCTGTCGCTGCCCGGCATCCTGGCATCACGGATGAAC
>CAIJED010000390.1 GCA_903819595.1 uncultured Methanomicrobiales archaeon
ATGATCGTCTCATCTTTGCCAGCCCTTCGCTGGCCCGCCTGCTGGGTTATCGGGCAGTCGAAGAACTATATGGGAAAAATATTGCAGACACGTTCTATAAGGACCCTGGAGAACGAGAAAGATTTATTTCAGCGATCAACCTCCAGGGGTCTGTCACAGACTACCAGGTATCATTACGGAAAGCTGACGGATCATTTGTGGAGGTCGAGACCAACAGCCATATTTATTACGACGAACAGGGAAATATCGCTGGAATTGAGGGGATACTCAGGGATGTCACCACCCGTACTATCGCAGAAAATACGATCAGGGAAAGCGAGCAGAAGTATCGTGACCTGGTCGGGCATTCCACCGATATCATCTATACTCTGGATTTTAAGGGACTAATCACGTCTATTAGTCCGGCCCTTACGCCACACCTTGGATATCTGCCGGAAGAGGTTATCGGAGAGCACATCGGGGAATATATTACACCCCGTTCCCTCGAAATTGCCAGGAAAGAGATGTCCAGGAAAGAGGACCAGGAAACAACTGTTTCCCGTTATGAGATCGAGATTAAATCAAAAGAAGGGAGCATTATCCCCTATGAAATTAATAGTAGGACCCGGAAAAGGGGCGGGAAACCATTTGATATTTTGGGAATTGCCCGGGATATCACGGACAGCAAAGCAAAAGAGGCAGTCCTTCGTGAGAGTGAAGCAAAATTCCGTTCTCTTGTTGAAACATCCCCTGATATCATCTGGGAGATCGATATCCAGGCAGTCTTCACATATATCAGCCCGCAGAGTAAGGCAATCCTCGGTTTCTCACCGGGCGAAGTCATAGGAAAATCACTTTTTACCCTTATCCCCCCGGAATTCCTTCAGGAAATTACAGAGAAATTTTCCTCCCACATGCAGGACGATGAGCCGATGCATGTACTGGAAGTTCCTGCATACCATCAAAATGGCATGTTGTGTCATATGGAGATTCGTTCGACACCGGTCAGGGACAAAACCGGGAAGATTACCGGATTCCGTGGTATTGCCCACGATATCACCGAACAGAAACGGGCAGTTGGGGCACTGCGCGAAAGCGAGGAACGGTTCCGCACACTCGTAGAACAGATGCAGGACTCAGTAGTGATCATCGCGTTTGATGGGACCATCCTCTTTGCAAACCCGGCAACCTACCGTATGATGGAAATCCAGGCAGGGGATCTTCCACCAGGTGCAAATATTGCCCATTTTCTCGTCCCTGCTTCACAGGAACAGGCATTTATGGACCTCCAGTCGATCTCAAACGGAGATCGTCCATTTATCGCCGAATATCAGGTCAGAACTACAAGGGGCGGACCACGGTGGATTGTCGCCGAGGGCTTACGTATCAGCTATCAGGGCAGCTGGGCGGACCTGATTACCATCCACGATATAACGGAAGCAAAACTGGCGGAAAAGGAATTGCGCGAGAGTGAAGAGAACATCAGGGACCTTATCAGCAACACCCCGGATATTATCTGGCAGACTGATGAATCGAACCGGTTCTTGTATGTCAGTCCACAGGTTGAGACGATCCTTGGATATCCGCCTGAATTCCTGATTGGCCATACCCCGTTTGACCAGGTCAGCCCGGACAGTAGTACCTCCAACAGGGAGGTATTCTCCCTCGGGGCCAGGACACGCGGGGATCTGGTTATTTACACGACCACCCGGATCCACCGTGATGGCCATACCGTTGAACTGGAAAGCCATGCAAAACCAGTATTTCGCACTGACGGGACCTTTTCGGGTTACCGGGGTATCGACCGGGATGTAACAGAACGCAGGAGAGCAGAATATGCACTCCAGCAGGTAAACCGCCAGCTTAACCTCCTCTCCGGTATTACCCGGCACGATATTCTCAACAAGGTGACCGTGATCCTTGGATACCTGGCCATCGCAAAACAGAAGTTCACCGACCCCGATATGATCACATTTTTTAAAAAACTGGAATCTGCGACAAGGACCATCGGGTCACAGATCGAGTTTACGCGCGTATACCAGGACCTCGGCAGCCAGGGACCACAATGGCAGGTCCTGGGAAAAATTATGCCGAATGCGTATGTCCCTGATGTGATCAGGTTCAATACATCGGTGAATGGCATTGAGGTATTTGCAGACCCGATGCTCGAAAAGGTTTTCTCTAACCTCCTCGACAACTCAGTCAGGCACGGTCAGCATGTGACGACGATCAATATATCGTCCGGTCAGTCCGCGAATAAAATGACCATTGTATGGGAGGACAACGGTGTGGGTATCGCCGCAGATGAGAAAGAGAAAATTTTCGAACGGGGGTTTGGAAAAAATACCGGGTTCGGATTATTCCTGGCACGCGAAATCTTATCGATCAGCGGCATTACGATCCGGGAGACCGGTCATGAAGGAGCAGGTGCCAGGTTCGAGATCATCATTCCGGAAGGGAGTTACAGGTCGAGAGGCATCCTGGCCAGGTGAAAATTTTTCGATGGTCAGCAGGATCAATTCACAGCGCCAGAAATTGCACAATGGACCGGATGCCACAATTGCCTGGGGACTTCCCTGTACCAGCTCTCCCTGCGGGAGATCGATCATCACCCGATCCATCCGTTCAGTTACTGTGCATGCGAGGCATTGTGAGAGATTGGCGGGAAAAAAGGCCCCTTGCATCAGGTTCACGGGTCATACTACGAGGTCTGCCAGGAAAGGCAAAAAGAATAGCAGTGCGGGGTAATGGATCCGGGCCTTCCGATTTACCGCACGGATAGACAGCCACTACGACATTCATGGATCATCATGACCTGTCATACCCAGCGGATGAAACCAAAATATTACAACCTGAACACATCATACAGATAGGTGAGTCACCTTAACGTGCTGAAAACCGGGGAGCGATGAAGTGAAATTATCATCACGGAGCTGGTTTGCACTATCGGTCCTCTTCAGCCTTTCAGTTATCATCATCGTATTTGCAACAACTTTCAACGAAGAAACGATTGGTTACATTCTCCATTTCAATCTACTCTTTCTCGTTCTTGCGATTGCATTCCGTCTAATTGCCCTGGCAATCTGGGGATTGAGGATCCAGGTAATGTCAGGATCACTTGGCTACCGTGTTCCACTTCCCCACTGTGTGAACATGGTCCTCGCCAGCCTGCTCGCCGGTGCCATCACCCCGGGACAGGCGGGTGGAGAACCGGTCAGGGTGCATGAACTGTACCGATCCGGGGTGAAAGTGGGAGATGCCGCAGCAGTTGTAATCATGGAACGGGTGCTTGACGGTGTCATTCTGACCGTCATGGGGGTCATCCTCATGACCCTGATGACCCGGCTTTTCTGGAGCTCCTTTAGTCCCGCGTTGTACCTGCTGGTCATTGTCGCCTGGATTCTGATGATCAGTTTCCTCATCATACCCGTGCTGGCCATCAGATATCCTGTCATGACAAAGAAATTCCTGATGAAACTTGCCGGCTGGCTCGTGCCAAAATTCTCCCGTTGGTCTGGATCATCCGAAACCCTCGTAAAGCTGGCAGACCGGGAAATTGACAACCTCTTTGGCAGTATGTCCCGGTTTACCGGGACTGCACGGGTGGGCCTGTTCTGGGGTGCAATCTCAACAGGTCTTTTCTGGATAGTGGAATTTCTGGTCGCTTCGTTTATTTTGATGGGCCTCGGACTTGGCCCGGCAGTTATTGAGTCGTTCTTCTTTCAAATCCTCATCGCGATTGTGAACATGATCCCACTCACTCCCGGATCTTCGGGAATCACCGAGCTGTCGACCACATCATTGTATGCGATGATCATCCCCACGGGAATGATTGGAATTTTTGTCCTGTTATGGCGCTTTATCACCTTCTATCTCAACATCATCCTTGGTGCCATCGCAGGCCTGGCCATATTTAAACGGGAAATTGGCAGGAGAGAGATCGACGAAGAGGAGATGGAAAAGACCTGAACCGGCGGACCCTGGTAACGATCCGGGAGATACGACAGCACAGGTAACGGTGATAATTGCGGATAATTGATAAGAGGGTAAAAAAACTAACTATCTTCGTCGGTCACCTGATAATTTTCAGAAATGCAGGTTATTGCCGATAAACCGGCCCTGTATTGCCATTTATTCGGATTTTCACCCGACGGACAGGGTGTGAATTGAAACGTCCCCTGTTCCGCTTTTTGATAGACCCGCTGTGTATAGGTGTACTTTTTAGAGATTCCACCCTGAAGGACGATCCGGTACCACTCGTAAAGAGTTTTCCAGAACCCGAACTGCTCATATCTCCGGAAATCAAACCCCACCTTCAGTTTACGATTGAATATAACCTTTCCTTCTTTCCGCATCCGGACTGCCACTTCAAGGTCATCTCCGGCATCCATGATCCGGTACATGCCAGCACTTCGAAGGACTTCGTAACGAAAAACCGTGTTGCAGCCGAGCGTATAGTAGTACAGGCGGGTTGCAGCTCCAAAACGCATGAGTGTATTAAATAACAGGACATATCGCCGGTTTAAAGGGGTGTCCTCGATTGATGCCACGGGTCCGAACGCAAGGACCACGCGCGTATCTTTAAACGAATGGAGAATCTGCTCAACCCAGTCAGGGCCAACGATGCAGTCAGCATCAGTAGTCGCAACAATATCGTATGCGGCCCGCTCAAATCCGTCGTTCCGTGCCCCCGGGACCCGTTCTGAACACTGGATAAATACGAGGTCTGCATATTCTGCAGCGATCTCCCGTGTGTTGTCCCTGGAATTTCCATCAACGACGATCAGCTCGTAGGAGCTCCGCGGGATGGTCTGGTGAGACAGTGCCTCAAGGCACCTCCGGATCGTCGCACCTTCATTGTACGCCGGAATAATTATGGATATCATGATTGGAGGGTATCATATCGGGATAGTCCCGGGAGATTATCTAGTGTAGATTTAATGGAACTCAATAGTTAAGAGATTTTCTAAATAATTTTAAAACCCGTCTTTTCCTTTCGGGCCGGATATGCAGGTGGATACCAAATCATCAAGTACCTCTGGCCACAGGAATATGGCATTCGTCCACATTCGTTTGCTCGCAGATGTTACGACTCAACCTGGTCTATTACGGCATCCACCGCCAGGTTTCGACACCATCGGACCTGTTCCGGGACATCCAGGTATCGGAAATAATCAGTAGCCGCCTATAAGACAGGAGCGGGCAAAGGGGATCGATGTGGACAATGCTCCGGATGAGTGAACTCATTTCCAGCCACGACGCACCCGATCGTCGTAATGCACGGGAATTAATTCCTGTTTATTCATAAACATCGGTGGGAAACATCGAAACCATCCTGTGCGGATCAGGATGGCCTGGATGGTGATGGTAATGCACACCCGATTTCCGGGGAGAGGTGAGGTGGTGATCAATCATCGTCCGGATGACACGATCCGAACGGTGTGGTATTGAAACCCCTGATGGGGGGAGCCCGGGAATACAATTGAATTTATTCATTGCTCATTCCAGGAAATGTACCCGCCGCACACTTTTGCTGGTCAGCCGGATGCAGTTGCGAGACACCATTCAACTGTGCCGATAGCAGGCTCCCTACGGCAGTACCGGGTGATTATTGGCCAAATACCGGAATAAAATGCAAAAAGACGTTAAAATCAAGATAGAAAAAGTGCGCGGACCGGGACTCGAACCCGGGTTTAGGCGTTGGCAACGCCTAGTGATAACCACTACACTATCCGCGCATTCTGGCCGGTTTGTGCTCTACTAGATGCGTATGCAAATATTATAAGGGTATCGAATTGGGGGCCGGCACTCCCCAGGGACTTCCCCTTCTGATAGGGAAGACCCATCGCCTTGCAATAACTGACCTGATGGCGGAATATCATCCTGCACCCGGTAACAATACAACATATCCAGATGAGAATGGGTATGACTTCGAAGGATGTAGCACACGGGATGAAAAGATAGCACATACCCAAAAAAACAAGGGGGCTTAATCCCGGCTGCGGCACCACAATTCAACATCTTAAAGTAACGAAATAGCCCATATCATAGTAATGATCCCCCTCATGATCGATTTTTCAGGGAAGCGTGTCGTAATATTCGGAGGGGGGGAAGTCGGCGCACGGAAGGCGGCTTATTTCTGTGAAGAGACAGAGGTGACGGTCATCAGCCGCTCGTTTTCACCTGCCTTTGACGAGTTAACGGTCAGAAAACAGGCGGTCAACCTTGCCGGGATCGGGGATTTTGAACTGGAGAGCCTCGTTAAGGATGCCTTCCTGGTCATCGCCGCAACGCAGGATCCGGCCCTGAACGACCGGATTGGACGGTACTGTGCGATCCGTGGGGTACTATTCAATAATGCAGACGGAAAAGCAGGAGATGTGACCCTGCCCTCGCAATTGAAAGGAGAACATTACAACATTGCGATCAGTACCCGCGGAGAGAGCCCGGGTATCTCCCGGTTTCTACGGGAACATATCGAACACACCTACCCGAACCTTGACCTGATGATCGAAGTCCAGAACCAGCTCCGCAGAACATTAAAATTAAAATTTTCCGACCAGGAACAGAGGAGCCGGGTCCTTCACGCGGTACTTGATGATGACAGCGTCTGGAAAGCCCTCGATGGCGGGACCCGGCCGGCATGGGAAATTATTGAGCGGAGGTACCTTTGTTGAATACCAGGCAGGGGAATACGGAACTATGTTTTACCCCGTTGGCGATTGCCGGGATCAACCACCATTCGGCCAATGTGGCCGCTATCGAAGCTTTCCGGTTTTCCGACGAACCAGCATTCCTCGGGGATGCACAGGAACACTTCAAGGGAGTGCTGCTCCTTCAGACCTGCAACAGGGTCGAGGTCATTGTGCACGGGGACGCGGAGGCACTGCGTGCCTTTCTGCATGACAAAGGGCGCAGCAAGTTTGCGGTGTATGACGGGAAGGAGGCACTCGGACACCTCCTTGAAGTGGCATGTGGCATTGATTCGATGATCGTTGGGGAGGACCAGATTATCGGCCAGCTGAAGAAAGCACTTGCAGATGCACAGGGAGCAGGTACCTGTAGCAGTGTGCTCGAACTCTGTATCAACAAGGCGGTACACGTCGGAGTTGAATGCCGTAAACGGACACGGATCAACCGTGGAGCAGTATCAGTCGGCTCTGCGGCAGTCCTGCTTGCCGAGGAGCAGCTCGGGAGCCTGAAGGGAAAACATATCCTCGTTATCGGGAGCGGCGAAATGGGGCTCCTGGTCGCCCAGGCCCTGGCCGCGAAAGACCTCACGGCCATCTATGTCGCCAACCGTACTTTTGAGCGGGCCGTCATCCTCGCGAAAAAGATCGGTGGACGGGCGGTGAAATTTGACGAGATGAACCGGTACCTCACCCTTTCAGATGTCGTTATCTCCTGCACCTCGGCGCCACACCCGGTGATAAAGAAAAGTGACCTGCATGAAGTAATGAAAGGACGTTGCTGGCCACTTGACGGGCACCCGAGGCCCCTGATTTTAATTGATATTGCACAACCGCGGGACGTGGAGGAAGCCGCCGGTTCCCTCGACGGGGTCCACCTCTTCACCATCGATCACCTCCGTCAGGTCAATGAATGCACGATGAATAACCGCCAGGAAGAGGCAGAAAAGGCGAAGGACTTTCTTACCGAAGAACTCGCGCAGTTTGTGCACCTCATCAACAGGAAGGCCGCTGATGACACCCTTGCCTCACTCCATACCTGGGCCGAGGCAATACGGGTCCGGGAACGCGACCGGGCATTGGGCAGGTTCCAGGAAAGGGATGAAAAAACGGTGATGATCGTGGAGGATCTTTCCCGGGTGCTCGTCACTAAAATTTTAAACGATGCCACATTTTCAATCAGGGCATGCGCAGAATCAGGCGACCTGGCAGCGGCCGAGGCACTTGTTTCTGCCATCATCAGGGGTGAACGGTTATGTACCCGCAACGAAGAATGAGGAGGCTCCGCAAGCGGACGCTTCAGCCACTTTTCAGAGAAACGATACTTCAAACGACAGACCTGGTCGCACCACTGTTTATTGACGAGGACGCGACCGCAAAAATTCCGATCGGGTCAATGCCAGGGCAATACCGCTACCCGCCGGGAGAGATTGCGCTTCATGTCCAGTCCCTCTATCAGGCAGGGATCAGGGCAGTCCTCCTCTTCGGTATCCCTTCTATAAAAGATGAGGACGCAAGCGGCGCCTTCGCCAGGACCGGGGTTGTCCAGAATGCAGTCCGTTCTATAAAAGAGCGGGTACCAGGAATGACGGTGATCACGGACCTCTGCGCATGTGAATACACATCGCACGGGCATTGTGGGATCATCTCCCATGGACGGTGCGGCCCTGACCTCGATAATGACGCCTCTCTCCTCCTGATGGACCGCATTGCAGTCAGTCATGCAGAAGCAGGCGCTGATATTGTCGCACCGTCCTGCATGCTTGATGGCATGGTCCACTCGATCCGGACGGCTCTCGACGGGTCCGGGTACCAGGACATCGCGGTGATGTCATACTCCACGAAATTTGCAAGTGCCTTGTATGGGCCATTCCGGGAAGCCGCAGACTCGGGTTATTCCTTCGGGGACCGTAGCACCTACCAGATGGACCCAGCAAACGCCCGCGAGGCGTACCTTGAATCAGAGCTGGACGCAAAGGAGGGCGCTGACATCCTGATGGTGAAACCAGCCGGTAACTACCTCGATGTGCTCTCTGCCATCTGCTCGATCGGGCTCCCGGTCGCCGCCTACCAGGTAAGCGGGGAATACTCGCAGATTAAAGCAGCGGCAGAACGTGGCTGGATCAACGAAAAAGCAGTGGTCCTTGAGACCCTTACGTGCATTAAACGAGCGGGAGCGACCATTATTATCACCTATTTTGCCCTGGATGCAGCCCGCTGGCTCACGGGTAACCAGGAAGGGCCCTCATGACAGTCGATGTCCGGTTTACACGCCCGGGACATGATGATCTTTTACATTCAAGCTGGATAACGGAAATGAGATGATGAAAAGCAACGAATTGTTCGAGACGGCAAAAACCCTGATGCCGGGTGGCGTAAGCAGCCCGGTCAGGGCAATCAGACCCTATCCGTTCTACACGGCATCTGCCCACGGGGCACATCTGACAACCGTGGACGGCACCGAACTGATCGACTGCTGCATGGCCTACGGCCCGCTGGTACTCGGCCATTGCCACCCGGATATCAGGGCAGCAATCGGGCGGCAGGTTGAACGGGGCTGGCTGTATGGCACACCAAGTCCCCTTGAGCCGGAAATGGCCCGGAGAGTTATCGGCGCTCACCCGGGTATGGACATGGTCAGGTTTGTGTCAAGCGGGTCAGAGGCGACCATGGCCGCCATCCGACTTGCAAGGGGATACAGCGGGAAAGAAGATATTGTCAAGATCGAGGGGGGGTTTCACGGGGCCCATGACGGAGTCCTCGTGAAAGCTGGTTCAGGGGCGACCACGCACGGTGTCCCCGATTCTGCGGGAGTCCTCCCCGACCTAGTCTCCCACACCCGCCAGGTGCCCTACAATGATCCTGAAGCACTCGAAGAGCTCCTTTCCCGAAACAAAAATATTGCGGCATTCATCATCGAGCCGGTACTGGGCAACATCGGTCCAATCCTGCCCGAATTTAATTATCTCAGGGAAGTCCGCGAGATTACGAAAGCCCACGACGTCCTCCTGATCTTCGATGAAGTGATCACCGGTTACCGGGTCTGCATGGGTGGTGCGCAGGCCTACTTCGGCGTCCGCCCCGATCTGATGACGCTCGGGAAGATCGTGGGTGGCGGCCTGCCCATCGGGATGTTTGCAGGACGACGGGAGATCATGGAACTGGTCTCACCGTCAGGACCGGTATACCAGGCAGGCACGTTCTCCGGAAACCCGCTCTCCCTTTCAGCAGGTATTGCAACAATCGACTGGCTCGATGCCCATCCGGATGTCTATGCCCAGATGAGACTGATGGCCGAGGCAATCCGGGACTCTGTACCAGAAGACGGAGGAGGTCAGTTCGTTATGCTCGGCTCCATGTTCAAGTATTTCTTCAGATCAGAGGTCCCGACCAATTACCAGGAAGTAAAAGAATGCGATACCGAAGCGTTTGGCAGGTTCTGGAAGAAGATGCACCATGTAGGTATTTTCCTGCCACCTTCACAATACGAGACTAATTTTATCTCCGCTGTGCATACCAAAGACGATATTGAACGAATTTCGGATGCCTACCGGCAATCACTCGGACCGTGAACAATGGCATTAAAAATCGGTACAAGGGGGAGCAGGCTTGCCATGGTCCAGGCCGACCGGGTCTGCACGATGCTCAGGGCGAAGGGGATCGACGTGGAGAAGAAGGTCATTACCACCGAAGGGGACACCAATACGGGAGTACCGCTCCATGAAATCGGCGGGCAGGGACTCTTTGTACGGGCACTTGACGATGCGATCCTCAGGCATGAAATCGATGCAGCGGTCCATTCGATGAAAGATATTCCGGCTATCCGACCCCCCGGAGTGCTGACTAGTGCCGTGCTGACAAGGGACTCACCGGCCGACTTCCTGGCACATGATAAAAACATCGACCTCGTAAAAGTTGTCGGGACGTCGAGCACGAGGAGAAAGGCACAACTGTTGCGGTATGACCCTTCTGTCATCGTGGCAGCCCTCCGGGGAAATGTCGATACACGGATAAAAAAACTTGCCGACGGCGAATATGATGCAATCGTGCTCGCAGAGGCGGGTCTTGAACGGCTCTCACTGACGCTTCCGGGGGAACGGCTGCCCCCGGAACAATTTGTCCCGTCACCAAACCAGGGGACTATCGCCATCGTAAGCCGCATGGACCCCTCCCTGACAGAAACAATGAGCCTGCTTGATGATCCGGTCACCCGCTCTGATGTCGCCATCGAACGGGCAGTAATGGAAGAGGTGGGCGGGGGATGTTTCACGCCGCTCGGTATATATTGCCGGAACGGGCACCTGATCGCATCAGTGCTGTCGCTTGATGGTACACGCGAGGTCAGGGTTGATCATGATATCAGGACGGTCGCAGAAGCCCGGGAACGCGGCCGGGAACTCCATACCGAAGCCCGGGATCTGATTAAGGAGGCCTATACACTGCTTGGCATCAGTACTCGGGAGATCGGGGCAGGTGGGAGTAAGTGAAGGATTACCATCATTTCACTCCCGGTCCCGCGGATATGCAGGAAAACGGCGGCATTTTTACCGGAAAATTAGATCAGGAAAGATTCGGGAACGAAACATGACGGGAAAAGTATATCTGGTGGGGGCAGGTCCCGGTGGTACCGGCCTCCTGACAGTACGGGCGAGGGAAGTAATCGATGCGGCAGAAGTCATTCTCTATGACCAGCTCCCGGGTGAAGAGATCCTGGAGTCCCTCCCGGCCGCCCCGGAAAAGATTGACTGCGGCAAATACGGGAGTGATCATACGCTCGAGCAGGATGAGATCGAGGCGGTGATGGTCGCCAGGGCACAGGCGGGAAAAAGGGTCGTCAGGCTGAAAGGCGGGGACTCGTTTGTATTCGGCCGTGGTGGGGAAGAACTCGAAGTCCTTCTTGCACACGGAATTCCCGTGGAGGTAGTGCCTGGTGTGACGAGTGCAGTCGCTGTTCCTGCTGCAGTCGGTATCCCGCTCACTCACCGGAAGTATGCATCCCAGGTGACCATTCTTACCGGCCACGAGGATCCGAAAAAAACAGGGACCGCACTGGACTGGGAGCTCCTTGCCAAAGGCAGGGGTACCATTGTCATCCTGATGGGCGTGAAAAATCTGCCCACCATTGCCGAATCTCTACTCACCAACGGTAAAAACCCCGATACACCGGTTGCGATCATCGAGCGGGGCCTCCGAAAAGACCAGCGTGTCACCGTTGCCCCGTTAAGGGATATCGGTAGCAGGGCAAAGGAGGTGGGTGTCACCCCTCCTGCGATTATCGTGATCGGGGACGTGGTGCGTCTCTTCCATGAAGACCGGCAGTCATTCGTTGCAAATGATTAAAATCACCCGGAAGCCCCGGGGTCAACCGGTAATCCGCCCCTTTTCAATGGCTCTTCGCCCAAATCCCAAGGAAAACAAGCATTAATACCTTTACGCACCAATTTTACTGGTACTACCATGGAACTTTCCGGCGGACCGACAAAGGACGAGGTGATGGC
>CAIJED010000391.1 GCA_903819595.1 uncultured Methanomicrobiales archaeon
ATCATCCTGCGGGAACTGGACACTTCCGCAGGATCGGACTAAAAAAAAATCACGGGTGTAAAAGCATGAGAGCAGAAAAAATGACCTATTTCGATTCGGTAATACCGAATGCATCAGCAGCGATCAAGAATGCCCGGGAGAATGGTAAAAAGTTCGTCGGGTTCTATTGCGTGTTCGCACCACAGGAACTTATTGTCGCTGCCGGTGCTGTACCGGTGACCCTCTGTGCCACCAAGGAGGAACCGATTGCCGATGGGGAAAAATACCTCCCCCGAAACTTCTGTCCACTAATCAAGTCCTCCTACGGGTTCGCGATAACCGAGAAGTGTGCGTTTTTCAACAACTCCGAATTTATCATCGGGGAGACCACCTGCGACGGCAAGAAGAAGATGTTCGAACTGATGGAGAAGTTCAAACCCATGGTCGTCCTTGAAGCCCCGCAGAGTGCAAAAGGCGAACCCCAGAAACAGTACTGGCGCTCGGAAGTAGCACGCTGCAGGGTGGAGATCGAAAAACGTCTCGGTGTAACCATCAGCGATGACATGATGAAGGCCGCAATCAAGGACCTAAATGATCAGCGGGCGCTGATGCGTGAACTGGTGTCCCTGAACACCGCGAGTCCGGTACCACTCTCCGGTCTGGACCTGCTCAAGGTGATGTGGGCACGGAACTTTGTCTTTGACCGGGTCGAATTCAACCAGCATGTCAAAGAACTGATTGCCGAACTTACCACGATGAAGTCCAACGGCGAAGGGGCCTTGCCAAAAACCGCTCCACGCATTATTGTCACCGGTGTCCCAACCGGTGTCGGTGCAGAGAAAGTTATTAAAATAATCGAGGAATCCGGTGCTGCGGTCGTCTACATCGAGAACTGTGCCGGTATGAAACAGTACCTGCACGATGTTGCGACCAGCGGTTCACCCCTCGATGCGATTGCCGATAAGTACCTTCTCACGCCCTGTTCCTGCATGAGCCCAAACGTAGGACGGCTCGAACTGCTGGCAAAACTTGCAAAGGAATACCATGCGGATGGTGTAGTGGATATCACATGGGTTGGCTGTCATACCTACAATGTTGAGTCCCGTGTACTCAAGGAGCATCTCGCAGGTCATGGAAACGTCCCACTTCTCCAGGTTGAGACTGATTATTCGCAGGGAGATAACGCCCAGATTAAGACCCGGGTCGAGGCATTTCTCGAGATGATCAAAAAACACTAATGCACGATTCATCACCTGGTTAAAAAAACAGAAATTTTTCTGACCAGGACCGGTAAAACAGAGCCGGTCCCCGGATCATTTTGTCGTAATCCAGGTTAGACAATCGGCCCTGAGTCTGGTGTGGATCATACAACCGGTGTGGTGAGCCAGGTAATTTGGATTACCGGGAAGTGGTTGTGAACGGAAGTAGATGTGGCGGAAACGGTGACGATCGTATTATCGGGTAGAACTATAAAAATTGTACAACCATGATATCCAAATTCCAGAATCCCGTTCCGCCCTATCCAGGCTGGGTGCGACGCGTATACCGCGTGTCCCGACCGGTGAGGAACGAGGATATAGCGGCATTCCTTGGTAACGAGGAACTGTACGTGCGGGACACGGTCGCCGGCCAGGTGAATATCATTCATAAATATGGTCTTGTAGAACTCCATTGCCTTGTCGGTGAGCCACATATCGAGGTCTGGTTTAACCCTGATAGTGGGGCATATTCGTCAGAATACCTGGACGCTCTCCTGGCGACCAGGTTTAATTAGGGCCCGGTGTCCCGGAGAAAACTAAAAAAAAAGGTGTTAATCGATCCCTACCATCACTTCTGATGCCTTCATGACCGCGTAAACTTTCGATCCTTCCTTCAGGTTCATTGTTTCTGCGGAGTGGGTGGTGATCGATGAGACAATCTCATTGCCCCCGGCAATGGTAATCACTACTTCCGTGCTTACTGGTCCTTTTTTGATCATTTTTACGGTTCCTGGAATCTGGTTTCGTGCACTGATTTTCATCGTATCACCATGCCCTTTGACTATTCGCCCATATCAATATGTTCTTCGATCCAATTCGCACTACCGGTACATACGGTTTTGATATCATTTTAGAGGTATCGCTATCACCGGTGCTCCCACGCAAGAAGCGCCGCACCAATTGCCCCGGCATATACCGCATCAGCCGGGACAATAACCGGAAAACCTAACTCCCGGGCCAGACGTTCAACAATATCCGTGTTCTCTGCCACTCCTCCGGTGAAGGCGATCGGGGGTCCCGGGTGGAGGGAGGCGACCATTGACGCCGTACGGCGGGCGATGGAGGCATGAAGCCCGGCGATAATCGCATTTCGGAAAACTCCCTGGTGAACCAGGCCAATCACTTCTGATTCGGCAAAGACAGTACACATTGCGTTGATCCGGTGTGGTTCAACACTGGTCGCATAGGACCCAAGGTCGTTGATGGGGATGCCGAGTACCTGCCCCATGTTCGAGAGAAACCTGCCTGTCCCGGCCGCACACTTGTCGTTCATCACAAAGTCTTCCACCCGGCCATCGGCGGAAAGACGGATACCTTTGGCATCCTGCCCCCCGATATCCACCACGAACCTGCAACCTGGTACGAGGTGAAATGCACCCCTCGCATGGGTGGCAATTTCGGTGAACGTGAGTGTTGCAGTTTTCAGGCAGCGTCGCCCGTACCCGGTGGTTGCGATTACCTCAGGGGGGGTTACAAGCCCTGCCTCAATGCTGGTTTCGTTAAGGAGTGAGATGGCGTTGGACTCAGGATCGCATGTCGCGTCCCGCATTCTCGCGATAAACGAAGACCCGTCATAGATCACCACCTTGATGCGTGTCGAACCCAGGTCAATACCAGCAACCACTCCCGAATCGTTTTGCATTGCAGTCAGGGATGTAGACATAACGACCTCCACTTCATCAGAACAATTCGATCCATTGCCCATCATCCCCCAGTCTCGCCTTCAGACTGGTCAGGATCCGGTTCGCTTCGTCAACCGAACAACCCCAGGCGGTATAGTCCCCGCTATCCAATCCGACACCTCCTGTCATCGATAATCCCAGTCCGCACTCGATACAGAGGCCCTCTTTCTCCATGAGCCGTTGCAGCAGACCGATAAAATTCCTGCCGAACATCAGGGTGCGAAGCGGGCGGAACATATGGGAATAATAGAGGAACTCCTCGTCCCTGCCGGTAACCGAGAAAATATAATACCGCCGGTCATCCCGGGTAAATGTCTTGTGAATAGTCTGGATGACGACGGGAATAATGACCATTTATTGCTGCTGCCCCTCGTCGTTCTTCTTCATTTCCACCTGGTAGCGGTTGATATCGATCCTGTTGATCCTGACATCATATCCTGTCCGCGAAAACGGGACCTCGATTGTGTCTTTCTGGTCACGTCTTATCATGAATTCAATTGCTGAACCCGGCGGCGTTTTTCTGAGCAGGATTTTCAAACGAATCATCAGGTTCGTGCATGTCAGGTCAGATAAATCGTGGATAATCTGTTGTCCTTCTGTCATCCAGCCCCGCCTTTATTCCCTTAAAAAAATATGACCCTCTGGTGGCCTGCCTGTGAACCCCCGGAAGGATGGAACAACAGCTGACCGAGTTCGGTTTTCCCGATATCGAGTACGGCGGCCATATTTTTATTTTTGGTGATTCTGCGTTGCTGCAGTGAAGGCTGGTACGCGTAAAGATGGAGGTTCTCGCTTTCTGCCACGGCAGCGATCACTTCCTGCAGGTTGAAGTACTGCGTCCCCTCACCCAGGTGGTGGGTTCCGGTCAATGCATAGACACCCTCTTCAATAAAGACAACCTGGGTCTTAATCCCCTGAAATGCAGAGGCCACGGCAAAAGAGAGTGCACCAAACGCGTGCTCGGTACCATAGGGGGACTTTGTGATCAGGATCGTCACCGTGGGTGCAGAGTCTTTGTCATTGGTACCGTACTGGGACGAGGAACCACTCTTTTTCAGTTTGAAGTATGCAACATTTTTCCCAAGGATAACATGATTACGCTCGAACTGGTCAATAATAACATTCAGGTTCCGTATCCTGAACGGTTTTATCGTGCAGGTCGAAACGGTGATACCCTTCCCATCATCCCATGTACTGTAACCACGGGCTGCGGCACAGCGGCCACAGGCAAGCATCTGAAACTGCAACCCGCGTTGTTCAGCACGATCCACGAGTTCCTCAAGCCCTTTGCCAATATTCTGACATTCGATCGGGTTCTGGTGGATATGGCCGAGATGAACACCGTCAAGGTAGCAGTAGAGATCGATGGACGCCCGCACTTCGATAGCTGCAGCCAGGCACCGAAGTGTGCTCAGCCCTGAGCTATGCATGTACGGGGATTCCAACTGCAGGTACCCGATTGTGCTGGGTAACGGTTCCGCATTCTGCCGGGCAATCTTGACCACATCTTTCCAGAAGGATGTCTGTCCGTTCAGTCCCATACTGTTATGATCGATCACCTGTTCGGGATTTTTCATTTTCAGGCGTTCTATTGAAATACCGCGAAGGTCCAGCTCCTGGCGGTCTAAAATAATTTTTACAGACGGCAGCGTGAGAATGATTTCCCAGATCGGGAGTTTATCCTCTTCATTGAGGCTATACAATGCATCGCCGGTGATCAGGAATGTAAATACGACTTCCTTTGGTTTTGCATGGTGCAGAAGGGTATCAGGATATAATTTCAGGAAGTAAAATTTCAGGACTTCCTCTATCCAGGTGAGCCGCTCCTGGGTCACCATCGCTTCAAGAAGAAAAAAATGTGAAGTCATCGTGTAGCTCTCTCTCAGAGCGTTTCCCGGACTGAATTATTTATCGATTGTGTTAATCCAATCTGGTTACCTTTTCGTAAGCCTGATCTCCCATATGCCGGATGAAGTTTTTTTTACATCGCATTCCAGGCCATTATCCTTTGCAAACTGGGGGATTGATGTGGTTGCAGCCGGTGGATGGTCGCACGTAACGACCAGTTCATCCGATTTATTCATGGTTTTCACCTGTTTCTGCACAGCAAGGAGGCAGTACGGACAGACTTTTCCGGTAATATCAAGGTTTTTTGTTACCATTATTTCACCATTGTTTACAAATAATCAGGTTCCTTATGCGATCCCGAGCCCTTTCAGGAGTGTCACGGTCCATCCTGATATCCAGGCTGTAAACACCACCGCACCAATACACATGCCAACCACGAAGAGAAGTGCCTTAACATTACCTTCTGAGGTCATGACAACTTGTCGCAACGGGCACCCACCGAGCAACACCCCGATGAGACCGACAGCAATCCCGCCAATAACGGCAAGGATGACATAACCAATAACGGTTAATCCTGCCGGGGCACCTGGGACCGGTGTCAGGCCGCTTGTCAGTAACCAGAAGAAATGCTCAAATGCCTGCGGTGTTATTAGCCAGAAGACGAGGTAACCGATAAATGCCCCGATAATGAGGGCAAGGTACCCGAACAGGAGCCGTGTCTGTTTCCACATGAAATAGTCCCGGAAACCGCCAATCGAGCAGAACGCGGACCGCTGAGCGAGCCACCCAACCAGGATCCCGAAGAGAATGGTCACAATGGGGACTGCTATTACTGCAACATTTTTACTCAGCCAACCTATCGCTGCCATGGTTATCCCTCACGCTCCGCCATGATAGTGGCTATTTTTATTCCTACCAGAACACCTGCGATGATGGCAAGTAATCCAATAAATGCAATTGCATCCCCGTACCCGACACGGATTGCAGTGCGGTACGGACAGCCTCCCATGAACAGGGCAAATACCATGAAAAACAGCCCGCCGAGGAGATACCAGATATACGAAACCGCAGACGCAGTCTTAGTCTTGAATTCATTGTAGAATTTTGCCGAGACAAATGCCCCGATAAGAACACCGATGACGGTCAGGACCGGGAGAATCGCGTTCTGCGAGATCGGTGCATACGCAAGTTTTGTTCCGGCAACCGAGTTGAACGCGGCATTCGCTATATCCCGGGTGTGGCAGGCAACGCAAAACCCGTAGGCTTCCGGACCACCTGCACTGATCAATAATCCCTGCACAACTGCCACAAGCACGCCGACCAGAAGCCCGAGTACAAGCGGGTTCCTTGCATACGTGTCAAGACATGATTTAGGACTACCTGAATTTAGCTTGATTTCGTCCATAGTTATACATTTTCATTGAATGTTAATAAAAATAGTGAAAAAAATTCCTCATGTTAACAATATTCAATTAATACAGTGATTCATTTTTTTATACCTGTCATACCCGAATGGGATGACCACCGTTTTTTCACCGGAAAGGACCCGGAAGAAAAAAAGTGCATGGCTGATGATACCCCCGGTCTCTACCAGCCAGGGGTGGGTATTTCTGGCCAGGTCATTGGTACCGGAGTTCATCACCGGGAAAAGCAGGAAAACAGGACTGGGAGTGGAGGTGTGATAAGAGATGATTATGTGGAATTATCAGCGATACGTTCACGGACTTCACTGATGTGAAGCACTTCATCATACCCGGCACCAATCAGGCAATATCCCTGACGGTCCAGTGCATAGACGGGGAACTTTACCAGGTCTTCAGGAACCGGTTGAGAGGTAAGTTTTTTGAAATTGATCAGGTCTCTCATGTTCAGGCCGATCTTCTCGCACAGTTCCCTGAGTTCTTTTATCCAGCGTTTTAAGTCTCGTACGTCAGCACCGTCCCACTTGAAAATCTGGTAGATCTTCATGTAGGCGTCCCGTTCAAGGATGATGTGGGTCGATGTCTGATCTGATTTTAAGTAGAAGTCAAGGAAGGTCCGTACATCCTTGATCTGCTGGGCATTCTCGTATGCAATCGCCCTGCAATCCTTATTAAGCTCCTTGGCCTCCTCGGGACTAAGGTTCGTTGCCAGTTTACCGATATCTCTTGAGAGGTCCTTGAGACTCTCCTCCACATCCCGAAGTTCGTTGGTCATGTCCTCAAATTTCTGATTGAGCTCAACCCCAAAAAAAGCCTCCATGTATTCGGACTGCTTTGTCATACGTACGTATTGGTAACTATGTGCTATAATCATTAGCATATCGGTAACATCTATTAGTTAACATGCTCAATAACTGGATGCAATGTCACGTCCACGCAAATCTGTCAACCAGGATCTTTTTACCCGCGGTGGGGTTATCACCGAACGAGACCCTGATTTCTGTATTGTCCGGCTCCGCATGCCGGCCGGTATGATCACCCCTGCCCGGATGAAAGAAGTGGGAGAGATTGCGGCCCGTTATGGCGTTGAGACGATTCATCTCACCACCCGCCAGACGATTGAGTTCCCACACGTGGACCCATCCTGTCTCGAAGGCCTCCTTGGAGAACTGGAACTAAACGGCACTCCCCTCGGGGCTGAGAGGGAGGAAGTAGTGAACATCACTGCCTGTCTTGGCACCCGCCACTGCAAGTTCGGAATCATCGATAGCGTAGGCCTTGCCGAAGAGATTGACAAAAAATTCTTTGGCAAAGAGCTCCCCGTGAAAGTCCGGATCGCCATCTCATCCTGCCCGAACGGGTGCGAAAGCGAACGGCTGAATGAAATCGGAATCACGGGTATCCAGAAACCTATCCGCGACCCGGGTCTATGCACGGGCTGCGGGACCTGTACCGCCTACTGCCGGGAGAAGGCGATCGAAGTGCATGATGGTATTATTGTCCTGAGTGGGGACAAGTGCATGGAGTGTGGGTTCTGTATCATGCCCTGCCCGTTCCATCTCATCCGGGGGGCTGACCCGGAGTACCGTATTACCGTTGGTGGCCACCGTGGGCGTCACCCAAAAATTGGACGGCATCTTGTCACCGTCAAATCGCAGGAAGATGTGATCCGGGTCATAGATAAGATTATTTACTGGATATTCCGGCAGGCCTCGACCGGCCTGATGTTACCGGAGCAGCTGGATGAGCTTGAATTCGATGAATTCAAGAAGACGATCGTCCAGATGATCCATGGGTAAATGCCACGTCATGGAGAAACGAGTCAATCTTTTTTTGGGGTCCCACTATTCCGAAATCATGACCTTTTCTCCCAGGCTGTTCCCGCGTAAGGCATCTGAATCGCGCCCCGGCGTGTAAAATCCATGAACGACCGTCTGGGACCGGCCCCGTACCAGGTGGTGTTTTCCGTGAACCAGGATACGACAAAAAAACACGGGACCCTGGGAGTGATCTTTGCGGAGAAGAAAAAGAACGACTTCTTTCCTCACCTCTTCTCACCTCTCCAGTCCACGGTCCACTCTCCGCATCGACCTTTCAGTCTGGATTTTTTTTTGGCGGCCAGGTAAACCGGCGTTGATGCAAAGATTCCAGAAGTTAGCGGGTCATGATGACTGGTGTTTGTCAACACGGAAGTGATCCCTGGTATTCTGTACGAAATGACTCGTATTCGTTTAACGAAGTGCGGATGAACCTTCGGTGATCACGAAAATGCCGTATCCCAGTGATTGTGGGAAAAAAAGGGTGAATGAATTGTTCACTTCAGTAACTGATTGTCCGCATTGAAGAGAGGGTATCCGGCATCATCTTGCGGTAATAGGACTTGGGGTGACCGCAGGTCGGACATTTCCAATCTGCAGGGAGGGCCGAAAAGTCTGTACCGGCCTTGATCGGTTCTGCCGCCATAATCTTTCCCTCGTACTGTTCCATACTATCTGTGTTGACCAGGATCGTGTTATTGAACGCCTTGGTCTCTCCGACCTTCGGGTCATAGATATGACCACACATCATGCAAACATATTTGTCCATTGTATTAACCTCCTCTATTCCCTGATTTCCTGCATTGTTATCTTTCACACCATTCACGTCGTGAACCCGGGAAAAAGATTATTGTTTAAGGAATAATTTCCCGTATACCGTCTCGCCTTTTCTCTTGGGGTGGCGTTCGCCAAGGTCACCAATGTATTCGGTGAATGTTGCCCTGGTCCCATCCACATCGAGTTCGACCGTGTTCACCGGTTTAAAACCAGGCATCATTACGTTAATCGTACCAAAGACGTAGATCTCGCCCTTGACCAGCTGCCCGCCGACACGGCGGTTCGCATTACCCTTGAGAATGATCTTGCCACCCTCCATGTGGGTACCGAGGTGGATATCGACATCGCCCTCGACGATCAGCTCGCCACCGATCATGAATGTTGCGACATCGGAGCCGGCATTTCCTTTCACACGAAGGACTCCGCCACTCATTCCCCTCCAGTCGCCACGATATGCAGCGCCGAGGTAATTACCGGCATTGCCGTTGATGGTGAACTCTCCGCCCGCCATTGCAAGGCCGCAGAATGAATGGACATCTCCATTGATGGTGAGTTTGCCGCCTTTCATCCAGCTGCCGGTATACATATCGCAGGCAGAGTTGACGACCATTTCTCCGGCCGTCATCTTAGCGCCGAGATATTTCATCTTTGTGCAGTCGCCGTTGATGATAATCTTCGTCTCTGCTGCAGTTTCACCTGCATCCCCCGAGATAGAAAAGTAATCGCCGAGGGTTGAAATCTCTTTACCCTGGAAAGCGCCAAGGTTTGCAATCTGGTCTGCCTTCTTGCCGGCAAATGCGTCAGTGTTGACATTTTCGCATTCCAGGAAGAGTTCCGGTACCTTTTTTACGTTCAGTGTAACCGTGTTCATGTCTGTTCACCTACGCCTGGGTTGCATCCACGCTGATGATGTGCTGGTGCGGTGCATAACTCTCGGGAACCGAGTAATTGTTCTCGTTCACACTGTAATAGCGGAGGAATTTTTCCCTGACATCATGCATGACCTGTTTGTTCGCATTGACTTTCGCATCGACCCAGAAGGTCTTTTTATGGCCCATGTCGACAACTCTGCCGTCTTCAACACAGATCTTCCCGTCCTTGAAGAGGTAGGCAACGTGTGCAAATGCCTTCTCGATCTCAGGTCCTGTTGATGGGAACTTGTCGGGGTTGATGTTGTAGATGGCGATGTCGGCATTCATACCGGGCTTAAGGCCGCCGTAGTCCTTGGAAAGGCCAAGGCACTTTGCCGGGCCGGCGCGGGTCATGGCTGCCAGCTCATAGAGCGTGATCTCGCGGTCGAATTCGCAAGGGTGGTTGCACTGATGACCTTGTCGGCTTTTTTGAACGTGTTGAGCCGCTCGTCACGGACCTTCTTGGACATCAGCCATGAATAGACACGCGGGTAGCGGGTGAATGGTCCTGCGTTCGGGTGGTCCGTGGTGATGAAGCAACGCATCGGGTCATTGGCATAGAGTGCAATTTCAAGTCCGACTGCCCACTGGCTGGCGAAGACGGCATTGTTTGGGTCATAGATGAATGGTACGACGCCCGCTGCTGTTTCGAGTTCTACGTCCACGTTGAACCACTTTAAGTGGTTGAGGCCGTGGAGGTGGTGCTCGAACGGGCCGTCGGCCGTCATCGTGGTGGTCTCGTCAAGGGTGACGTTCCCGGTATCGATCGTGAGGTTCTTCTGCCTGTTGACATAGTCCATGACTTCCTTTGCACCGGACTCAAAGTCTCCCCAGTTCGTCCCTTTATACGAGTGGAACTGGAGGTGGGTGGAGTGCAGGACCTGTTCGCGGCCGAAGTTATTCTTCGCTTTTACGCCTTCTGCCAGCTTTAAGGACTCGAGCGTGGTCGTGTAGTTGCCCGGGTTGCCGAGGTTATTCTGGTGGAGGTGCATCGAGTGCGGCAGACCGAGATACTCGTTGGCTGCCATCAGGCCGGTGATAATCTCTGCCGGGGTGATATCGAAGTACGGGACCGGGTCGTGGATGGAAAGACAGTTCAGTCCCCAAGCCCAGGCTTCAGTGCCGCCGGGGTTGACGACTTTTACCCCGTATCCCTTGGTCTGGTTGAGAATCCAGGCGATATATGCGGCGGTGTTCTCGATCTCCTGGTTTTTGAGGTACTCGAGGATGAACCAGTTGTTGCCGAAGACCGGGAGTGCGGCCTCATCGATGATGGGGGTGTCGTGGATCTCCTCGTGGACGTGGCGGGCGTAGAGGGGGGGCATTGCCGCTTCCATGGCAAATGTAAATCCCATGCGGGCATACTCGTAACCGGTCTTGAAGACCGTCGGGATTGACTTGCCGCCTTCGATCCTGGTGATACCTGCCGTCTTGTGGGAGTCGAAATGTTTGTCCTCGGGTCGGTACCAACGGCCGGCATTGACTTTGGGGCCCGCCACGTGGGCGTGGACCTCAATGGCGCCTGCCATGACCGTCTTGTCCCTGGCATCGATGATCTTTGCGCCAGACCCGACCGAATCGACAATCTTGTCGTCCCTGACGAAAATATCCTTCTTATCGCCCTTGATGCCCTGTACCGGGTCAAAGACGCGGCCGTTCTTAATGATATATTCAGACATTTACGCGCCTCCCTGGGCAAGGAGTTCATCAACACGCTGGTTGATCTTCGTTAATAGTTCCTCATCCGTGAGTACTCCCTCCGGGGGGTCAACGACCTTCCGGGTCTCAATCGGGACGTTGTCCATACGATAGGCGCAGCCCCCGACTTCTACACCGACCAGGGCGACCGGGATATGGATATCCGATATTTCTGTCGTGCAGTTGATATGAGGGTCGACCGTGACGGTCGGCTTCCTGGAACTACTGATCATCGCATTGACCGGGAAGTGCGCACCAGGGTCAGTTGCGATATAGAAGCAGGCCTCGACTTCGTTTCGGTTTAGAAGGTCGACAGACGTCGTTTCACCTGTCTGGTGACGTGCCTGGTCCCTGCGGGAGAGATCGACCGCATAGGGAAACCCATACTGCCAGCCGAGTACCTGGCCTGAACCGGTTACATTCCAGTGACCTCTCATCGCCATGATCGCGAATTTCGTGTAGTCGTTCAGGTCACGGGTCAGGTTAATGGCGATATCGATATTGTGGTTCCTGCCCATGGTGTGGGTCAGACCCATGCCGAAGAAGATCACACCAAAGCGGGCATTCTTTAAGTCCTCAGCGATTTCGTAGATCTTCTCTTTCGGAACGCCGCCGACTGTGTCGGGAAGGGCTTCACCGCGGGCTGCGGTCCTGAGGGCGTCCAGAAGTTCGTAATCAAAGCCCTGCTGGATCTGGATAAACTCATCAGCGCACTTGGCGGTATCGGTGTACCGGCAGTCAACGCAGTAGATCTTCCGGCCCTTGTGGCCCTTGACGGTGAAGAACCCGCGAGGGAAGATCGAGTACCGGGACATGTGGCGGGGGTGGGCGTGAGCCGGGTTGCAACCCCAGAAAATTACGCGGTCAGCACGGTTCTTGACCTCACCGAGTGTACAGCTCGGGACACCTACATCCTCGATTGCAATGAGGGACGAACCATGACAGACGGTTGCGCAGTTGTCGACAATCGCGCCGACTTTCTCGGCGATATCGTGGCCGATGCTCATCGCCTGGCAGCTGGTGGATGCCCAGCCGTACATCAGGGTCTTTCTTGATTTGACGAGCATCTTTGCGGTCCAGTCAATTGCCTCATCATAAGTGATCTCCTTGTAGGAGCCGTCAGCCTGTCGCATCCGTGGGCGTTTCACCCGGCCGGGCATCCGCTGGTGGTTGAATTTCTCGGCGCCGATGGCGCATGCATTCTTGACACCGAGGATTGTCTTGTTGTCGTCAGATACGGTAACGATCAGGTCATCACACAGGGTACCACAGAACGGGCAGATTACATCAGTTACTTCTTTCGGCATTGTTCATCACTTCCTTATCAGGCCGCAAGCGTCCTGTATTACCTCAATTGCGCCCATAATGCGTTCGTTGGCGGCGATCTCTACATCGACCGGGAAACCCTTGAAGCACGGCTCGCCGGTTGAGAATGTATAACCCGGGACGATCCGGTTCGCCCAGGGGCCCATGGGGATATGGGCAAGGCCGGGGACGAGGTCTTCGCGTGTTTCGACTGCCTTCACAATGACGCTTCCGACCGAGCTGGTGACACGGACATTCGTGTTCTTCCACACCCCGAGCTTTTTCATGTCATCGGGGTGCATATGCATGATAGTGCAGGCATCGAAGTATTTCTGGGATGTCTTACCTGCCTCCATGCCGACACCCTGCTGGATGGTCCGGCACGTGATCATGTTCAGAGTAATCTTGTTTGTCAATTATATCTCCTCAGGAAAACGATTAATTTTTACCCATTTTGTCATTAATCCAGAATCCGGCACGGGTCACGTATGTGCCATGTACCGGCTGTCGCCCCTTCCCGTAAGGGTGATCACTTCATACGGGCATGCTTCAACGCATACTCCGCAACCTGCACAGAGTTCAGCCTTGAAATCGAGGCTGACAGCGACTCCATCCTGCACCTGGTAGATCTTTTCGCTGGTCACAGGGTCGAGCGTAAAGAGCTCAAGTGCGTTGACCGGGCAGGCAACGACGCAATTGTTGCACCCTGTACATCGATCCGTATTCACATGTACTGCAAAAGCCATGATTATCACACACAATTCATATGGATTAGTTGTCATCATGAAATGTTATTAAATTTTAGTATTCATTATTTAAAAGTACACATATTATATTTAACCTGAGATCCGATTGATTTGTAACTAATTAACTCTCCCTGCGGCGTGATCGAAGGTGATGAAAACACTGAAATCAGGAGAGATGAAGAAAAACCAGGGATATATTCCCATAATAAAAAATTCAAAAATCCAACCTTTTCCCGGGTCGCAAGGGAGTAGTGACCGGACTATGGCTGGTTCTTATTGGATGACGCGCTTTTCGGAAAAAACAGGTGAATGGAATAGATAAAAAGGGAGGTAGGCGGAAAGTCAACGCGATCAGGGACTCATATCAGCTGTTTTTCTCCTGATACGTCCATGAACGGCAGCCACAACCCGGGATGCCGTTTCAAAATCGCCAGCTAGCACGGCAATCAAAATCTCACAGGTGACAGAAAAATTCCAGGAGTTCCTGACTCCCACGGATACCCGGACCTGTTCATATTCGTGGGAGATTTCACTGGAGATCCCGGTAAGAATTTTCTGGTATGTCTTACATCCCTGGGATAACTGTTTCTCTGTCAAATTCGCGGGAATAGAAATGGTCATCATCACCGCCTGCGGGAATTGATCTGTGACCCGATGATTGTGCATCGTGGGACCCGTGGTACAAACGTCCGTATCCGGGATCCCTGACGTTTTATTTCCCTCACGGTAGCGGGTTTTTGCGTCCAGGCCTGCTCTTCTTACTGCAGCTTCGATACTATGCAGCGTATCATAGCCGGGAAATTTATCCAGGCCGCTCATTACCTCATCATGGGTCGGGTTCCTGAATAGTACCTTGTCTGACTCAAGATCACCAATGACTACTGCAGGTAGCCCGATTGTTTTGAATCCTTCTATCACGGAAAATTCAATGCCCTGGTCTGCCAGAAGATCGAGCACCGGTGTTAAGTCATTCGTCCTGGATACGAGGACCGTTTTATCAGGATCAATGCCTGCAGAGATCGTCACACCATGTTCGTAGAAAACAGTCGTATCTTTTCCTTTCTCCAGGCTGTAATGATGGTGGCCCAGGTGTTTGATGGTCGCAACCGGGCCCAGGTCGTTTAGTTTCTCCACAAGTCCGGAGATGAATGTGGTCTTCCCGGAACAGGAATGCCCGATAATATTGATGACTTTCATGGTGATATGCTCCCCCCCAATCTCCGATCAATCATTCTCTCCTAATCGTCTGGTCAGACGAGAATTTCTATACTTCTCTAAAAGATTCCGAGGAAAGAGAGCTGACCTCACCAGGGGACCAGCTGGTGCTGTTGGAAAATGCCCCGGGACAGTGTCGGGAAAGGACCCTGTGATGGAACATTTTCCAAAGATTACCCTAAACCACACATCCGTAATGTGGCCATAACATCATGGTCGTACATCTAATAAATATATTTCTATTTGATAATTGTTAATCATATTTAATTAATATCGGAATGCTCATCTCGCCGTTAATCAGAATAAAAAAATGAACTGATCTGGTTCATCATTTTCCATTAATTTTTCGTTACTTTATCGTGGAGTTCGCGTATGGGTTCTGAATTAACTATTCAGAAGAATATGTGGGTTTTTTCCAGGGACCTCATCCCCGGGTGTGCAAAAAAATAAGTCCGGGGCTGCTATCCTGCGCAGTACAGGATACACCATTCGAAGATCGGACCGTATCCTGTTACCGGGCGTCTGATTTTTCTATTTTCCCATCGTGTATTCTGCAGTTCCAACAATTCGTCAGGTCCAGTTCAGAGTTCTGGTGCGTGACCAGGATACACGGGATATCCCATGACGTGACCATCTCCTGCAGACAGTCGGCAACGATCGGATGAATCGTACGGTCCAGTGCCCGGTATGGTTCATCAAGAAGGAGCAGGACCGGCTCAATCGCCAGTGCCCTTCCCAGGGCAACCAGTTGTTTCTGTCCCCCGGAGAGCTGAGCCGCTTTACAGTCCAGGAGATGATTCAGCCCGAGTCGTTTTGTCAGCCCGGTCACGTTACTATCACGTAAAGATTTTCCCATTCCCCGGGCCCTTAACCCGTAGGTAATATTTTCCGCCACGGTCAGGTGAGGGAACACCGCCGCATTTTGAAAAACATACCCGATCTGTCGTTCTTCAGGGGGGATATTGATGCGGTCCCCGGCGTCAAAGAATGTCGTCCCATTGGACCGGATATACCCCTTTTCCGGATCTATCAGGCCTGCGATCATATTCAGGAGTGTTGATTTTCCTGCCCCGTTATTCCCTGCCAGGATGCAGTACTCCCCGGTTTTGACGGTGAGGTCCACCGATAGTTCAAAATCCCGTAATTGCCGGGATACGGAAATATCAAGCAATCAAACCCCTCCTTTTTGTTATGATACTGATGATAGCCATGATTCCGAATGATATCAGGACGAGGAGTATGGAGATCGTAATCGCCGTATTGAAATCGCCCTGCATGGCCCCGTAAATTGCAAGAGGCATCGTCTGCGTGACTCCGGGCAGGTTACCTGCAACCATAATGGTCGCACCGAATTCACCAAGGGCACGTGCAAACGTCATGACAAGGCCAGACAGGAGGCCTTCAAAGGTGAGCGGCAGGACGATGGTGGCGAATACAAAGAGTGGCGAAGCGCCGAGAGAGCGGGCGGTCTGTTCATATGACGGGTCCAGCTGCCCGAACAGGGCTTTTGCCTGCCGGAGGTAAAACGGTGAGGCGACGAATACCTGGGCCATCATCACGGCGACTATCGTAAACGCAATATCGATCCCGAACATGTGCAGGTACTGGCCGAACAGGCCCATGCGGCCATACAACAGGAGCAGGGCCAGGCCGGCAACTGCCGGCGGGAGGACAAGCGGGAGGTCAATTAAGATATCCACGATGCTTTTCCCTGGGTAATCCATCCGGGAGTGAAAATAGGCCGCAGGTGTCCCAACCAGCACGATCACCACCATGGCAATCGTTGAGGTCATCAGGCTCAGTACCAGTGCATCGATTACTTTTGGTTCAGAAAGAGAGGATAAGAACAGTTCAGGACTGGAATGAAAGAAAAGGGCGACAATAGGGAGTGCAAGGTAGGCTGCCACCATCCCGATACTGAGAACTGCTACTGCCAGTCCCAGGGATTTTGATAACCTGAAATGAGTTGCCATGGATGAGTTCCCGTATCCTGTCGTGAAAAGGATCGTTTAATGGTAAAAAATATTGGAACAATGGTCCCGGTCAGGACCCGTATGGACGGAACCCGAAATCCGACAGGATGTTCTGGCCTGCAACCGAGAGCATGAAATCCTCGAACTGCTGGGCAGCCGCCTTATCTGCAGTCGAATTCAGAATACCAATGGTATAGACCTGGAGGACATTGTCCTTGACAGGAATATGAATTGCATCCAGGGTACCGTTTTTCGCAGCCATATATGAAGATTCGTACACAAATCCTGCATCAACTTCACCCAATGCGACTTTGGTCACAACACCCGGTTCTGTGGTTTCAAGGGTTTTTACATTCTTGTCAAGGTTCTGTTGCCAGGTGCTATTGTAGGTGCTATTGGTCAGTCTATGAATAACCTGGCGTGTGTTTACACCGACCGGGACTTCAGGAGTCCCCATGGCGATGCGTTTCCCGGGTGTACCGAGATCGGCGAGTGATCTGATATTTCCCGGGTTCCCTGCGGGGATGATCACGATAATATAATTGGATGTGAGGTTTTTGACCGTGCTATTAATGAGGTAACCTTCGCTTTTCAGGCCGTTTGTGTACGTGTTGCTGGCGGAGATGAACACATCTGCATTGGCACCCTGTTCTACCTGCTGTTTCAGGACCTGCGTTCCGTCCAGGTTAAATTTTACCGTCTTTCCCGATGCATTGGAGAATGCGGGTCCGATCTTATCGGAAGCTCCGGTAAGTGATGCCGCGGTAAATGCGACCAATGCTTTTTCCGTTGTCGGAGCCGTGGGTACTGCAGAAACGGCCGGAGTTGCCGAAGAGGCCGTTACCTGGGCCCCGGTTGCTTGTGTCGTGTTTGTCGTTGCCGGTGCAGGTGGTGAGGATGTACAACCGGCAAATATCAGAGTGATACAGAGTATAACGCTTAAAATCGTGCCGATAAACAATGTGTCTTTCTTTTTGGTCATTTGATTTCAGTACATGCATGGGGAGGGATAGAATAAAACGTTTATTGTTTATTAGTAATATTATTAAGCAGAATTATTGTACTACCCTCATAAAGATTGCGGCAACGTGACCACCGGGGAACCGGATTATTTTGCATCACCTGGCTCATCCCCCGTATCTATGGGTAATGTTGAAATGAGATCATTCACCTGTTTTGATCCTTTATCGAATTGTTTCGCTACAATCCTCATTCCGTATGCATGGTGAAAAATATGCCGATTCCGTGCAACGGACATGAGACCCGGGACCAGCAAAAAAGGCCGTTCGGCGCGGGAATCGTCATCAGTGTGGCAGGTGTGATGGAAATGTTTTATCCCGCATCAGCCACTCCGAGGAACACTGAATCGCTCCAGGGCCGGACATTTAGCCATTCATGAAGCACCAGGAGTGATGATTGGGACCTGGAAGAAGACTTAGACGTAATGGTATTCTTTTCAATCGTGAGGAAGGACCAGACGAAAAGATTCTTTCCGTGCCAGTCCCCCCCCAGCCGGGAGATACGGGGTTGCCC
>CAIJED010000392.1 GCA_903819595.1 uncultured Methanomicrobiales archaeon
AAAATCAGAAAAACCCTTGAATAATTAGATATTTAGTCTATCGGAAATATCTTTATCTGTTCTATCGGCTCAATTTGCGCGCTTTTGAAGAGATATTGGCAAAATTTTATTGTTTTACCTTGAACCACATTGTATTACGGATTTTTATCTTTTATTCACCGGACTCCCCATCTAATCTCAAAGGATAATGAAAGATTTTGGACAAGCAGGAATTTATGTCCTGTTTATTCCATTCTAGCCTCTTTTTCCGAAGGATATGGTAGTTGATTGTTAGATTATGATATCCTGAATTTGAACTTGTTACTTTTTTTTCAAAAAAAATAGTTTGCGATTAAGAGACCGTTACCCTAAACAGCACGGGGACGGCTTCCTCGAATGGGTCGTTACTGGAAACAGTCAAGATTGCCCAGTACGAATGTCCCTTCTCCATGCCATGCATGTCCACCTGGACTCCGATGGTTGACTTTCCATTCGGTGAAACCGTCCCGGAAGCCCCGCTTGAAATCGAGAGCCATGAGGCCTGCTCAGTAGCCGTGTAGGTGAGTGCTGAACCTCCGCGGTTTGTCACGGCAAACGGGGAATAACCTGCAGTCGTGTTAACACCCTGTGATACCGAGGTCACACTTTGTTCTATTACAATAACCGGATTTGAGGGGGGAGGTGTGGGCGTAGGAGTGGGAGTAACGGTCGGTGTCGGTAACGGACCGCTTGATACCATAATGTAATTTGAACGGGACAGACCATTTGACCCGGGTGGGTTCGACACTTTTAATTTTACGGAATACGTGCCTGCCCTGGAATAGGTATGGACCGGGTTCTGGTCAGTTGAGGTAGAGCCGTCCCCGAATGTCCAGAACCAGCTTGTGGGAGTACCAGTGGTGAGATCCTGGAAGGAAACGAACAGGGGCAGTCCACCAGCCTTCGGATTCGCAGTAAAGTCTGCTTTCAGTGGCCCGCCGGGATCGGGTGTGGGTGTTGGGGAAGGTGTTGACGTTGGCGTCGGAGTAGGTGAAGCAGTAGGGGTTGGAGTCGGTGTTGGTGTAACCGTCGGAGTTGATGTTGGAGTTGGGGTGGGAATGGGCGCAGTCCTCGCCGTATCGTTTACCCATGTCTGGTTAATCAGACCAGTGGTACCGATGGTATGGGTGGCAAAAGTATGCTGAGTGCCAGGAGTCAGTGATGATGCCGTGTATGTCTGGACACCTTTTTTCACATTCGATTTAAACACTCCATCCAGGTAAACCATGACCTTTTCAAGATCTGTTGAATTTGGATCAGTCCAGGTCCAGGTGATGTACGTTGATTGATAGGTGGTATTATTGAGACCTGTGATACTTGCAGGTGGTATATAGAGATTCGCCATCGCAAGAGCGTCTGCCCTCCCGTACCCAAAGGTCGTATCTTTCCCCGCGGTTCCAAGATCCACTGCAGAAGAGTACAACGCACTCCGCACCTGGGCCGGCGTCATTGACGGATTTGCCCCCCAAATCTGTGCCACAACCGCTGCGACATGTGGAGCTGATGCGCTGGTGCCTGAAAACGGATTGCTAAAACCACCAACGCCGGTAACACTCACGTTATCCACACCGGAAATATCCGGTTTGGAACGGAGAACTGCCGTTGGATAGGCGATAGTAACCGGACCTCGTGAAGAAAATGATTCTATCGTGTTAGGTGAAGCCTGGTCAATGGCTGCAACCGCGATTACATCGGGTACTGCAGGATGCCCGAAAATAGAATCTGATGCAACAAGATTATTGGAATAAAGAATGGCTCCGTTCTTAGGTTGAACATAAAGTTCGAGAGTTTTTGACACCCCACTCTTCTTTTTGACATCAATAACGCATTCAAGTGTGGAGGTTCCAGTATTTGTCACCCCGATATTTTCATATGGATCACCAGTACCGCTCTGAACCAATTTAGAAGACCGAATATCTCCATAATTGGTTCTTGATTGGAATTTCGAGAGATAGAGATCATAGTCGTTACCTGAATGTCCGAACTGATCATCCCACTGCAAAGTGATATCTACCGATGAACCAGGAGGTAGATCTACATAGAGACCCTTGGATGTTGTACTTTTTCCATGGCTGAAATCATTGTATCCCCCACCCCCATCCAAAAATTCTCCTTGATAATGTCCGATAGAATATGACTTATTATCTGCAAAATTCCCCGCTGAAGAAACATGAACGATCTGATTGCCAGATAAAATTTTACTCACGTGAGAAGCAACAGGGCCATCCTCAAAATAAGGTTC
>CAIJED010000393.1 GCA_903819595.1 uncultured Methanomicrobiales archaeon
CGCCTCGATCTGCCAGATATCGGAAATGTCACTGAATGCTAATCGGATGGTGGTCGCCCCGTCGCAGCTGCTGGCCAGGACCCCTTCCAGGCGGGCAGGGAACACTGAGCCGTCCCCCCGTTTGAGCGTAAGAGTGAAGGCCTGTTTTTCCTCCTGGTGCAGAACGTTCACAAAATTCTGGTCCCATTGTTCTAAATTTTTTTGAGCAACGAATCTCCTGAACCGGTCATTGACCAGTTTTTTCCGATCAACACCAAAGAGTATCGCGGCTGCGAGGTTCACCTCTGTAATCAGTGCCTTGTCGGTGAGCGTCAGATAACCGATCGGGGCAAAATCATACAGGTCAACGTACTGGTCCCGCGACTCCTCCAGGGCAAGTTGGGCACGCCTGAGCTCATCAGCCTGGGTCTCGAGCTCGACCTGGTGTACCTGGAGCTCGTGGATGAGTTGTCCGGGAGTCTTCTCCTTTAAATCAGAAGAATTTTTAGGGGTGCGTGTGAGCTGTCCCTCTGCATCATCTCTCAAAGAGCGGGTGCTGCCCGGGGTTTCCGTGTGTTTCTCTTCAGGATCCTTCTTTCGCACAGCCATTATCCACCTTTTCTATTCATCTTGCCGGGTTCGCGAACTACTCTGATAGTGACAGGAGGTATGAAAATTTCCATCAATAAAGACAATGACCTGACCTGACCTGACCTGACCTGACCTGACCTGATTTGTTATCGATGCCTGGGTCCGTTTTGGTTTTCCCCATAATTTCACCAGATACGGGTATTGTTGGCATAGTATTCCACAATTCAGATATCCTGCCTGATAATCATGTCTCAATGGTAACGGCGCACCAGACAATGCGTTCATTGCCGTCCGGCATGTTAACCAGCTAAAAAACCAGCGTTTCAACGGTAAGCATCTTCGTGATACAGGTACATCCAGCCTGTGCACTTGTACCTGATGATAGGGGTATTCAGGTTTAATGGTTGTGAAGAGAGTTTGCGAGTGACACTCTACCTTACTACTGACATGGACATAAGGTCACCCGGAACAACCCCGGCACGGGTATTTTCATATGAGTGATTGGCAGGGTACACTGCATACCGAAACACGAGATCCCGAAATCAGGGAAAAGCAATCGAAAATAGGCCCTAATTATCGCAACACTATTATGAAGCAGGTAACATTACCCCATCCTGCATGATATCTTCCGCTCCTGTCCGTTTAAATCGCCCGCATATGACCTCGTTTAGTTTTATTTCTAAATAAGGCTATTTACGGGATATTTAGCTAGATCACGGCAATAATTGAATTTATTTACCGACTTGTAATTTTCCGTCCTCCATAAGTATCACGTTTTTCATCGCGAAATCGCCATTTTTGATATTTCGAGATCACGAGAGTTGCCTGGAAAATGGATCAATTCTGACTAGCGAATACCTACCCGAATGTCAATATTTTTTACCGTTGACAGATTGAGAACTATTTTTTTAGATTTTTTTCTGTGAATTGTACCATTATTTGACGTTCGCTGACAACAAAATGAGATATATTTAGAACTTTTCGTGAAAGAGTATGTTCA
>CAIJED010000394.1 GCA_903819595.1 uncultured Methanomicrobiales archaeon
TATACAAAATACCCGCTCCAGGCCAGCAGGAAGGACCTTCTGGAAATTCATCTCCCTGCGTCTGACCTGACCCCTGAACGTGAAAAAGATATTGTGTCAGCGGTACATGCCCATTTCCTTATTAAGGCGGAGAATTTAAAAAAGAGTGCCCTGCTTACCCAACGGAAAGGGTTCCGTGAATTCCGGCTCACTGTTGCAGTGTGTATCCCCGCATTTATCGGAATGGTGGCCACAACAAGATTCCCCCATAATGACATCGCCTATCTCGTGCAGAATATCCTCGTGATTGTGACCTGGGTTGTCATATGGCAGCCATTCCAGTCACTGGTGTTTGACCGCTGGAACAATGCAGTGGAAGCAAAAATTTGCCGCCAGATTGCCGGAATGGAAATCTCTATCATGCCAGATTAAAATATTTCAGGTTATCCAGGCCGGTGATATGGTCATCATTTTCTGGTATCCTGATCGAGTAAGGGAACATTGCCCGGTTTTTTGTTCAACTCCGCTAACAGGCGATTTTTTTGCAGGACCTATCCGGACAGATCCAGGAAATAGCCTGAAGTACCATCATATCGGTACACCCCGGGACTGACGGTGCAATGACCTTTCGAAGGAAGAACAGGGATGGAGAAATCCTATTCGATCCTGAAAGATTTTTTTTGAAACATCACGACCCCATCACTCTTATTATCTCTCATCACCTACGTGTGCTTTAACCTGTCAATTGACCTGTGTTGAAATGAAAAATCCATGGCTTGTATCCACTCTCATTGTTCTCGGGCTTCTGCTCGTAGTAATTCCTTGTGTATCAGATCAACCCGCCGGGACCAGTACTTACTCGTTTGTCCATCTTTCAGACACACAGAATCTTGCCACCTATCACCCGGACACGTATGATTTCACCTTTTCTTACCTTGAATCACTGAAAAATTCCTACAATATTTCGGCCATTATTATTACCGGAGACCTTGTGAACAGTTGGAACAAAAAAACAGAATGGAACGCATATACCCATGCACGGGACAGAACGACCATTCCTATCTTCATCACGTCTGGTAATCATGATACGAATAGTGGAAAAAATGACCTGTATTATTCCCGGTACGCAGGAGGACAGAAAAAAAATTATGTGACTTCACTTGGTGACTTTAATTTTATTGGCATAAACTATGTACCGAAAACCCTCACACACGAAGAGTTTGCTGCCCTCCGGAATGCGGCTGCCAATAGTTCACATTCGTTCACGATCATTGCGACTCACTACTACCTGAACGGGGATGGAACCCTCTCACCCCTGGGAAAAGATATCGACAAGGAGTTAATCAGTCAGCCAACCCTCATTCTTGCGGGACATATCCATGCGGATTTTGTCCGTGTGAAGACAATCGGTTCATTTCCTGTCATCGAGGACCTGACGAATTACCAGGATGGTGATCCGGTCTTTTTGACGAATAAAAATTATTCTGCCGGGACTCTCTACACAGTTACAGCCATGGACGGCCGCGTTGTGAAGATCACATGTACGATACTACGGATTTTACCGGAACAATCACTGAGTACGGAGAGAGTACTCTATGATAGTACGCCGGAATTTACGCTAAATGTTAATGCTTCCCGACCTTTGGCAATCGCCCCAACATTTACCCTGCCCGTCGTGAAAGCGAACGGCAATAACACATGGACTTCTGAAGGGAACCTTGCGGATATATCACCAGGAATACACCCGCTATCTACGGCGGTACCCATGGGACCGTCTTTCTGGAGTATTTTTAACCGGATTGTTTTTCAATGAATATTTCACGGCTGATCCTTTTTTCTTTTAACACTCTTCTGACATCCCCGGGTACTGCATCTTTCGTTTCATGGACCAGACTGTATTTCCGTTTGAAAATACTGCATTACTCCCTGTTCATTCTGGCGTTGTGCATATGATAGATTGCAGCGGATATACCGTTACAGGTCCTGTCAATTCTGTTGCGGGATGCCCCACCCAAATTTCGTTCAGACTCCGGTTAGGAAATGACCGGCGGGCCCTGAACAGAAAGGGGCTAATGCTCAATTTGTTGTTTTATAATTCATTATCGATAAAAGAAAAGAAACAATTATTAAGTCTGGGGAGAGTTTTTATCGTATGAGAAAGTTTGTATTTCTGACGATTTTTCTCGTCATTGCGGTCATGATAATGGGTTGCACACAGAGTGCGACTACCCCAGCTGCGACACAGCCATCAGCAACAGCACAGGCACAGACTCAGGCACAGACTCAGGCACAGACTCAGGCACCGGTAGCGACACAGGCAAACACCCAGCCCTCTTCGCAGGGTGATGCAGCAAAATACCTCGAGACCTCGCAGATGATCCTGAGTGAGGTCAACCAGGCCATTCAACTTATGAATTCCGCCAGTACCAAGTTAGACGCGATCTCTACGCCTGACCAGTTGCAGGGTGCTCTGGCGAGTGTATCAAGTGACCTGAACAGTGCAAAGTTACATGTGCAGACTGCAGAGGGACATGCGCAGGACCTTACCCGGTACGCGACGACACCGCAGCAACAGCAGGACGCCCAGAAGATCCAGACATATCTCGTGTATCTGGAAAATGCCATCGCTTCGATGAATGATGCGATCGGAGAGGCACAGAAGCCCTCGCCCAACATTGCCCTGATGGATTCAAAAATAAAAGAGATGAATGGCTGGCTTGCAAAGATTGTGTAATCGGAATTATTATTTTTTGGACCGGGATCTTTCGTGAGATTCCAGGAATTTTCCGGTCTGCAATGGTTCGACACCCGGTACGCCCGTCATAAGGCTGCCTTACATTCTTTCGTATTTTCCGGATAGCCCTTGTCTCTTCATTATCCTGTATCCTGACCCGCAGAGTTTACATTACCGGCCCTTACCTCCGGAGTTATATATTTATCCGTTATTTCTTCCTGGAGTGGACCGGCATATCTTACCATTGGAAAAACAATGAGAATTTCGTTCAGGTAACATGGTATAAAATTACTCTTCACTTGTGGTATGCACCCTCTAAACCCTGTCATACATCTTATCAGTGAGGACAATCCAAAAGGTATTTCCATTTTGAAAATCCGGTATTAATCATATCTATTCTTGTCTGGTGCTATTTTTTCATACAAAATCTCACTCTGTCTCAACCTACCCCGGCAAACGTGTTCGAAAATAAAGAGATAGTATCTGTTCCAGGTACCAGTGCCATACGGTAATATGTTAACCATAACAATTTTCGAACCTGTCAACAAGGTGAATCTCGAACGCATTACGACTGGGATCTTTGCATTCACGATTGAACCGACTTGCACGGGACATCGTAACGCCTGACCAGTAGGCGAAAGCCGCATCTTTCACCGTTGATCTGTTTTAATATCAGACCCTCGTATCAATCATCAATTTTGTCGGGGTATTTATCCTTCCCGCGATGTTCCGGATGCTGCTCTTTCAGATGTTTCGTCGCATGACATCATTCGATTACCATTTCCATCATGTCTACATGCTCGCATTGATGGTCGTCGTATTAATTCCTTTTTCATCTGCATTCAACAATTTAAGCGGACAACATACTTCTGCGGACCTCTTTTTCCAGGTGAATTATTTATTGCTGGGATTAATTCTCCATATTTAACATATGATGCAAGGTCTAAACCGGTTCTGTTGGACACCGGCTTCACAAATGCAAGTGCGTGATTCCTTACATATACATTATTAATTCCTTCGATCGTGGCACAGGTCAGCATCGGTATTGTGCTGTCCGACTTTTCTTATGTGGATTGTATGTATTTGTTCCGTTCATCATCCTGGGTACTATTTTTGGGAATCCCCGGGTTGAACCAGCTGGATGAACTGGCTAAATCGCCAACCCGGAGGATGATATACGCTTCATATGACAAAAGCACACTTGGTCTTGTTGACCGAATCCTGGCCGGTTTCGTCATTTTTTTCATTCAAAATAAGTAACCGGCCTCCCTGGATTTCTCTCTCTGAAGATTTAGACCATCAGTCCATATCCTGTTGCATTTTTACCCTGGTGTCGGGTCATATGTATAGCTGGGATTGGCGGAAATCCAAATATTTCCCGTTTTCTAGATCTATGTGAAACCTGGCAAATCTATGATCCAGGGGATCATTCCCTGATAGGGCAGGGTTGTGATTTTCATAGAATGCGCCAGAAAAAAGCCTCTTTAACTATCATCAAAGCTCATATAATGAGTAGTCAGAGCTCGAGGTCATCCATGGATACCTTAATAAAAATCTCAATAATAGAAAGTGATCCGATCTACATGAATCTTGTAGAGGCCCGGCTTTTAAAAATCGGGTTTACCGTCGTGTCCAAGTTCACTTCAGGGCAGGAGGCGATTAAAAACCTGCCCACATCATTACCCGATATATTGATTATTGCAATTCAACTCAATGGAAAATTCGATGGAATTGAGACGGCAAAGGCGGTTTTTTCTTTATACAATGTCCCGTGTGTTTTCCTGACCACATCTTCAGATGGTGATACGCTGGAACGAGTGAAAACAGTATCCGGGGCCGGGTATGTACTGAAACCATTCAGTGATAACGACCTCCGTATTGCCATCGGACTCGGTATTGCCAATTTCGAGACCTTCTCATTAGTCCAGGAAGAAAATGTTCAACTCAAACTCCTGGTAGAAAAAATGCCTGCCGGAATTATCGTTACGAATAATAAAGGGTTGATCACGTATGTGAACGAGACCGCAAAAGCGATGTTGAAATGGGAGCACCCCTCACTAAATACCAATATAAGCGTCAACTTCCAGAAAATCCGGTCCATTTCGCCGTATCTCTTTTGCGCTACCAGCATGCCGAATTCGGCCCCCATAGCAAACAAAGCGTTCCATATCTTTACTCCA
>CAIJED010000395.1 GCA_903819595.1 uncultured Methanomicrobiales archaeon
ATTCGTATTGCATCAGTCGTTAACGGATAATCCACACAAAGGAATCGATTCGGTTCTTTATCCGTACCATTCAATTACACCTCTTAAAAACAGGAAAGCCCGGGAATCCCGGGGATCCTGTATTTTTTTAAACTGGTTGGGAGGGCGGTTTTTCCCGGTCATATTGGACTTGATGTCAGCATATGAGTCGTGGAAATTCTGCGGTCCGGTATTGTTCGGGCTAATCAGCAAAATTCACCGTAACCTTCACATGAATCTTTCAAAGCGGTCTTTCTTCGCCTTGCAGACCGGACAGACCAAGGGGGCTTCTTCCCGGGCGCAGAGATAGCCACATACTCTGCAACGCCAGACCGGGTACGACAGACGTCCCATGTTCGTGGTATGAATCGTCTTCCGGCTGTTTCTTTCGGATCGGATGGGCCTCCGTTCCGGAACCGGGGAAGTGGCTTGTGTTTTTGACTGGGCCGCCTCAGATACGTATAATGCACAATAGCAGGCACCATACTGGTCAAGATCAGGGTCCCGGTAATTGCAGGGGCATATAATGTCGAGGTCTTCGGATTTTATTCCCCTGGAAAGGCGGCATGGGCATGCCGGATATCCATACCGTGCCTCATTTATCAGTAATCCCCATACAAGTTTTTTTGCAAATTCCGTGTCCGCGTTAAGGTAGTAGCCGCCTTCTCCTGCCTCACGTGCAAGGACCTGGTATTTTTTTAAAACGTCCTCTTCGCTGATATCCACGGGATTCATTTTCTGAATGCACCTCTGATCTCGTCTTCCCTGTATCCGATTACCGCATGGTCTTCATCGATGACGAGTGTAGGAAATGACCCGGCGGGGTTATATTTTTCAATAATTGTGATGGCACTATCCATCTCTTCTGGTGGGAGAAGGTCAACATATACAAAATCAAATGCGATCCCGAGTTCTTTTAGTAGTCCCTTCGTCTTTTGACACCACCCGCATGTAGAGAGTGCAAAAAGTACTACCGTTCCTGAATCTTTTCCGTCGACATGTTCCATTTTCATACGATTCACCTGGGCCACACGGGTCTTCTATTGTTAATTAGCATGGAAAGAGGTAGTATATAAGGGTTCATTGAACGCATGGTACCTGCGATTTCGTCGCATGTAGTGAGATCACCATCGGTATTAATGAGTGGTATCCGATGGCAATCTCACTGGATTTTGGGAAAAAAAGTGCATTCAGAGTTTTTGACAGATTATTCCCAGAAAAACAATGGTGAACCTGTCACTCTCGATGATAATCCGCCTGAAGGATTGGGATTATCCGAAATCATTTACCATATGGCAATGGAATACTTGTAGAAGAGGTACCTGCCGATGACCGATATCGATACCGCGATCACGCTTGGCAATGCAAGCCTGAAGGAAAAGTTGAACGCCATTGATGGACCCCTGGCGTATGAAGAGACTGCCTATCACCTGCCCGTTGCCTATGCACTCACCGGTCGCCCGGTTCATACGGGCAAAGAAGCAATTCTGGCATATACACTCACAAAAGAGAATCCGTTTGTGGCATGTGAATCAATACTTGCTCTGTCTGAACAGGGCCCAGGTCGTGAACCTGCCCCCTACACCGGGTTTATCGGGGATGCAGTCCTCAGGAAACTCGGATATTCCCTTGTCGACGGCAGCATACTGGGGCTCGCATTATTAATCGGGACCCCGGCGAATGCCGAGACGGCTTCCCGGATATGCCGGGAGCTCCAGGAGAAATATATGCTCACCTTCCTTGCGGGAGATGTGGTTCCTGCTCTCTCTTTGGCATCTGTTAAACTGGGCCTTGAATACCGGCTTATTCCACTTGGTTCAACATCGGTCCACGGTGTTCATTTTGTTGACATCATCACCCGGGTTGCCCTGATGTTTGGCGGAGTCGTCCCCGGCGACCCGGGTAGGCTGCTTGCCTATGCAAACCAGCGTGCAAAGGCAATAGCCATCGTATTTCCAGGTCTCGATAATGAAGGCATCGCCCTGGTTGATGCCCTCCGGCTGCTTGGTATCCCGATTATCTCTCTCGGTGGATATGAAGGAGGTGAGTGGATTGCAACAGCCCCGGAGGACGCCGTCAGGGAAGGTATGGAAAGAAAAGGGATCAAGGTCACTGTAACGGCCATTCCGATCCCCATGTCATGTTCCCCGGCATTTGAAGGAAAGAGCATCAGAAAGGAAGAGATGTACGTGGAATTTGGCGGCGGCCGCTCCCCTGCATTTGAACTGCTCCGCGTGAAACCAGCGTCCGAAGTCACGGATGGACTGATCCGCGTTACCGGTCCGGAAATCGGGTCGCTGAAGGAAGGCTCTGCGGTCCCACTTGGTATTATCGTTGAGGTGGCCGGGAAATCCATGAGGGCTGATTTTGAACCCGTGCTGGAGAGGCGGATCCATAATTTTGTCAACTATGGCGAAGGCTCGTGGCATGTTGCACAACGTGACCTTATCTGGGTACGGATATCAAAAGAAGCAGTGAACAATGGTATAAAAATCGAACATATCGGTAAGCTGATTGCAACCAAATTCCGGATCGATTTCCCGGACCTCCTGGATGCAGTCCAGGTCACCCTGGTAACAGACCTGGATGCAGTCCTGAAAGGGAAAAAGGAAGCCGAAGCCATCTATGAAGAACGTGACCTGCGTATCCAGGGAATGAAAGATACAGATGTGGATTTATTTTATTCCTGCACGCTATGCCAGACGTTTGCACCAAACCATGTGTGCATTATCACGCCAGAAAGACCCGCATTATGCGGTGCGATCTCCTGGCTTGACGGTAAAATTGCCTACGAAATATCTCCTTCAGGTGCAAACCAGCCGGTTGAAAAAGGTAATGTGATTGACCGTGTCAAGGGTGAGTTCGACGGAGTGAACCGGTTTGTAAAGAAAGCTTCGCATGGAGAAGTTGAACGATGTTCCCTCTACAGTATCATGGAATACCCGATGACCTGTTGCGGGTGCTTCGAGTGCATTGCGCTGATGCTCCCCGAAGTGAATGGTATCATGGTCGTGAACCGCGAGTACAAGGGGGATACTCCATCCGGCATGTCATTTTCAACGTTGGCAGGTACTATCGGTGGCGGTGCCCAGACACCCGGTTTCGCCGGTATTTCTAAGAATTATATACTTTCGGACCGGTTTTTGCAGGATGAAGGGGGAATTGAACGACTGGTCTGGCTCCCCTCCCTGGTAAAAGAAGAGTTGAAAGAACGGCTCGTTCAGAAACTGAATGAACTCGGCCACCCGGAGTTATTTGATAAGATTGCCGATGAGACGAAGGCTACGACCCTGGAGGAACTGGTCGCATTTCTCGATGAAGTCCAGGCTCCGGCACTCACCATGAAACCGTTACTGTGAGGTGATTGCTGATGAGTGAAAACAGCCCGGATTCAAGTGGAAAAATTGGTTATGTCGTCCTTGGTGCAACGAAGGCAGAAGGTGGAACGAGGACTGTTTCGTTTCGCCTTGGTGGGGAATCAGATCTTCCCTTTATCGGGATGAACACAGGACAAGGCTCGATACCGCTGGTGGCATTTGAGATCTGTGACGACCCTGAGTACTGGTCCCCCATCGTCACTTCGTACACCGGTGATTTATCCAATGATGCCCGGGAATGGGCCGGCGTGGCAGAAAAACAATATGGGGCAGATATTATCCGGCTCTACCTGACCAGTACGAAACGCCGTGGATTTGATAATTTTTCTTCTATTACGACTGTAATGGAAGAGGTACTATCAGGGACAGGGCTTCCGTTGGTCGTTGAAGGAAGTAACGAACCGGCAATCGACTCGGATGTATTCCAGCGCTGCGGTGAGGCCGGCGAGGGAGAACGCCTGCTCCTTGGTACCGCCGAAGCCGGGAGGTACCGCAGCGTTGCTGCGGCAGCATTGGCTTATCATCATTCCGTGCTGGCACAATCGCCTATTGACATCAACCTCGCGAAACAGCTTAATATCCTCCTCCGTGAAATTGGCGTGAAGGCAGACCATATCATGATTGATCCTTACACGGGGACGCTTGGATACGGGTTTGAGTATTCCTATTCAGTCATGGAACGGATCCGTTCGGCGGCCTTAAAAGGTGATACTGACCTGGCCATGCCGATGATCACTTCCGCTACAGATTCCCTCAGTGTAAAGGAAGTCCGTGAAGCAGACCCTGCAGCCCTGGAGGATATTGCGGTCGAATGGGAATTTTATGCAGCACTTTCATCAGCAATTGCGGGGTCTTCGGTCGTCTGTGTACGGCACCCGAAGACGGTGCCCCTGTTAAAATCCGCTTTCCGTGAATTATGGGCTGGAAAAATGCCCGGGGAGGCCTGAAAACATGGCATTGAAAGCCCTGGATATCTATAAACTGCTGCCCAAAAAGAACTGCAAGGAGTGCGGGGACCCGACCTGCTTAACATTTGCCATGAAGCTTGCCAGTGGTAAAGGGGACCTCGAGAAATGTCCCTATCTCGATCCCGGCGCAAAAAATATTCTCGGTGCGTCAACACGGCCTCCCATCCAGCTGGTGAAGATCGGGGTTGGAGAGCGGAGGTTTGCAGTCGGAGAAGAATTCGTCCTGTTCCGCCATGAAAAGACCTTTTACCATCCGCCAGGTATCATGTTCGAGGTTTCAGACCTCTGGTCCGGGAAAGAAATAGAGGCTGTCACCCGGAGGGTAGGGTCAGAACATTATGTCCGTGTAGGGACCGATCTTACCTTTTCCGGCGTAGCGATCAGAAATGAAAGCGGAGACCCTGATCAATTTGCAGAGGCGGTCGGTGTTGTCGAGGCAACAGGGACTCACGTTCCGGAGGTATTAATGGCGCATGACCCTGCAGTACAGGAAGCAGGTCTTAAAAAATGTGGAAATTTCCGTCCACTCATCTATTCTGCCACAATTGATTCGTACAAACCGCTCTGTGCCCTTGCGAAAAAATTCGGGTCTCCGCTCGTCGTGAGTGCGAAAGACTTACTATCGCTTGGAGAATTGACAAAACTCTGTAATGCAGAAGGCATCAATGATCTCCTTCTGGACTTGTCGTTCCCATCGCTCCGGGAGTACATACCGGCTGCAACGGAAGTCCGCCAGAAATCAATCCTGCGGTCAGCACCCGAACTGGGCTACCCGGTTTTCCTTGATACCACCCGTTACCCGATGCAGGATGCGGCGCTTATCCTTGGAATTGATAAATATGCAGGCGTGATCGTGACCCGGGCTCTTTCGCCCGCATCATCAGTGGCGGCACTCACCCTCCGGCAGAACATCTATACTGATCCCCAGAAGCCGATTCAGATGAACCCGGGAATATATCCCGTTGGTAACCCTGGAAAAGAGTCGCCGGTACTACTGACCGTAAATTTCTCCCTTACGTACTTCACTGTCCAGGGTTACCTCGAATCGAGCCGGGTCCCGTGCTACATGTTTATTGTGGACACAGAAGGGTTGTCAGTCTTAACGGCGGTCGCGGCCGGGAAACTGAATGAGGCCCTGGTCCGTGATTCCATCAAAAAATTTGACCTCGAACATCTCGTGTCTCATCGTCGGCTGATTATCCCCGGCTATGCATCGCCGCTTTCCGGGAAGATAGAAGAGGAAACCGGCTGGAAGGTCCTGGTCGGGCCCCGTGATGCGGCAGAAATCGGTGATTACCTGGCGAAGGAGTGGAAAAGTTAGATGCCCACAGTCACGTTTCTTCCAAGTTACAGAAAGATCACCGTGGACGCCGGGAGTACTGTTCTCGATGCGATCCAGCGTGCCCAGATCCAGATGAATGTTGTCTGTGGCGGGCAGGGGAAGTGCGGAAAATGCGTGGTTTTTATAAAAAACGGTTCAGTGGAATTTGATCGTGAAAAATTCGGCAGATTTTTTACCGCTGAAGAACTGGCCCAGGGGGCATGTCTCGCCTGCGAGGCGGTCATCGGGGATGACCTCCACGTCCTGATCCCTGAGAGTTCTCTTATTCAGCAGCAGAAAATCCTGATGGAGTCGCTTGGTATTGAAACGGTGTTTTCGCCTTCTGTCTGGAAATATTATGTAGAACTCTCACCCCCGACACTGGAAGACCCGTCTCCTGACCTTACCCGGCTTGTATGGGGGATCCAGAAACAGGGTGGGCCACTCGCAGAAAAAATGTATGCACCGTTGGATGTCCTCCGCTGGATGCCCCGTGTCCTCCGTGACAGCGGGTGGCGGGTGACTGCCACCCTGGCACTGGTACCGGGTGGATTTAGGATTATCGACCTTGAGAAGGGAGATACCCGGTCGGAAATCTATGGTGTGGCCATTGATCTCGGGACTACGACTGTGGTTGCATATATTCGCAGCCTTGCCGATGGGCGGATCGTGGGTATTGCATCAAATTACAACCGCCAGATCAGCTGCGGGGAAGACATCCTCTCACGGGTGAATTATGCGAGAAAGAACGGGCTTCCCAAGCTCCAGGCGCTCGCTGCCGAAAGTATCAACCTTGCCATTACCACTGCGGCAAATGGCGCCGGGATCGACCGGGAAGATATCTACGAGGTCGTCGTGGCCGGGAATACTATCATGACTCATATCCTGCTTGGAATCGACCCGGCATACATGATCGAAGAACCCTATGTACCGGTCGTGCGGCGTTACCTGACGACTGCGGCCCCGCGGCTCGGCATAGAAGTCGCGCAGGATGCCTCTGTATTTATATTTCCTGCAGTTTCTGATTTTATCGGCGGTGATATCATTGCTGACGTCCTTGCATCAGGCATGGGTGAAAAGGATGAGATTTCGCTTCTGGTTGATATTGGAACGAATTTTGAAGTGGTACTGGGGAACCGTGAATGGATGTTTTCATGTGCCGGTGCTGCTGGTCCTGCACTTGAAGGAGGGGAGGTCCTCTTTGGGATGAGGGCGAACCCTGGTGCAATTGAGCGTATCTCGATTGATCCGATCACCCTGGAGCCTGAATTCCAGACAATAAACAGCGTAAAACCCGTCGGGATTTGTGGATCGGGACTCATCGACCTGCTGGCGGATCTTCTCAGGGCATGTGTGGTAGACAGGACGGGGCGGATTAACACGGGAATTATTCACCCCCGTGTCCGGCAGGGAGACCATTTTCCTGAATATGTCATCGCCTGGAAAACTGAAACTGGAAATAACAAGGATATCGTCATCACAGAGAATGATATCAAGAACCTGATCATGAGCAAGGCATCTATCCTGGCAGCATGTATCACGCTGATGAAACAGGCCGGGATCACGAGGAACGAACTTTCAGCCATTTATTTTTCAGGGGCATTTGGAAACTACATCAATAAAGAAAATGCGATCATGATCGGGCTGATTCCGGAAGTTGCCATTGATCATATCAGGAACATCGGGAACGGTGCCGTAGAGGGGGCCAACATGGCATTGATCAACCGGAAAAAGAGGAAAACCCTCGATGAAATTGCCAAAAACATCGCCTATATCGAGCTGAATGCCGAGCCTTCTTTTATGGATGAGTACACGGGGAGTTCCTTCCTGCCGCATACTGACCTTGCGTTATTCCCCAGGGTAGAGAAAATGCTCGATGAGTGTCGCCTGAAAAAAATACCGGTGGGTGTGCCGTAATGGCCGTTCACCTGCCCTCACCCGGCAGCCTGGCGACCGGAGTAGGGAGTCTTCCCCATACCGACCCCGTAAAAGCCTGTGATGATGTCATTAGTATATTTCCAGCGTTACCCTATGCGCCTTCACTCCCTAACCGTGGGCTTCTTGAAAATATCGTTTTTTGTGATTCAGAACGTCTACCAGGCAGGATAATCCAGGAGGGTCGGCTCCTTGTCGAACGAGGAGTTGATCTTCAGGGTGAGATGGAACAGGTATATCTTGATTATATCGATCAGAATTATTCACCCTATGCAATCGCAAAAGAATATGCGTCTGGCTTTCATGAGTTCATCAGGCGGTCGTTTCATTCTCCGTTCGCCCTTAAATGCCAGGTAACGGGGCCGGTGACGTTTGGGATGCAGGTAGTGGATGCTGACAAACGACCGGTGTATTATGACAGCCAGTACGCCGACGTCCTCCCGAAACTTATCGCCCTCCGGGCCCGGTGGCTTGAACATGCACTGACGGAAAATAACAGGAATACAGATACTATCGTGATGTTGAACGAACCGTACCTGGCAGCCCTTGGTTCTTCAGTGGTCCCGATTGATCAGGATACTGTCAGATCAGGGTGGCACGATATTGCGGATATGCTCCAGGGGAGCGTTGGTATTCATTGCTGCAGTAATACGGACTGGAATTTTATTTTCTCGCTGGACCCCGGTGTCGTATCATTTGACGCGTACGCGACGACGAATGAGTTTCTCCTCTACAAGGACGATCTTTTTACCTACCTGGAACGTGGAGGGGTGGTCGCCTGGGGTATTGTGCCTGCAGATAACCGTATTTTTTCATTGGAGACAGAACAATCCCTGTATGAGCGTTACATGGGTATCAGGAAAGAAGTGACCCGGTATATCCCGGAAAAATTATTTGATGCACAATCAATCATTACTCCAAGTTGTGGTATTCGATTTGCAACCGAAACAGAGTCATCCAGGATTATGGAGACCGCGGCATCCATATCTGCCAAAATAAGGGGGGGACAGTGATGAAAGACGTTAAATGTGTAATTTTTTTCGCCAGCCTGTTTGACAAGGGGTGGAGAGTCCTTTGATTACCCCATTTACCATTGCTGTCGCAGGGAAAGGAGGAACCGGGAAGACGACCATTAGCTCGCTCCTTGTACGGGCACTGATCAAACTGGGAAAAACCCCGGTCCTTGCCGTGGATGCCGACCCGAATGCAAATTTTCACGAGGCACTTGGTGTTCAAGTCCTTGAAAATCTTGGGGGCATGCGTGAAGATGCATTCACGAAGAGTATTCCTGCCGGCATGACACGCACCGAATATATCCGGTTCAGGTTTTACCAGGTCCTCGTTGAGGACGACGGGTTTGACCTGATTTCGATGGGCAGACCCGAAGGAACCGGGTGTTATTGTTTTGCCAATGATCTCCTCAATAGTTGCATGCGGCTCCTGGAACGTGATTACGAGTTCATCATTATAGATTCTGAGGCTGGAATGGAGCATATCAGCCGGGGTACGATTGGGATCCCCGACCTCCTCCTGATCGTGAGTGATCCTGGTGCACGGGGTCTCCGTACTGCATCCCGGATTATCACGATTGCTCTTGACCTTGGCATCAGCCGCAGTTCGATGCACCTGGTATTTAACCGGTATAAAAGTGGTATTGCCCAGGCCGGGGTTTCTAATGAAGCACCCCTCGCCGTCATCCCGTATGATCCTGCCGTGGAAGCGGCGGACCTTGCTGCGACACCCGTGTCCCTGGTACCGGATGACAGTCCTTCGGTCAGCGTAGTCAGGGAAATGGCACTAAAAATCATTGAACTTGCCGAACAAAAGGAGAAAACCCGGGTAAAATAAATTCTGATCAGCCCTTTGCCGATCGATCATCCCTGGTATCTGATTCATCCTCTTGTTTTCCCGTCTTGTCTCCCGTGAAAAAGACGCCCCATTGATCCGGATTGTTTTCCTGCGGCTATGAAATTCCGGTGGATAGGAACAAATCCATCAAATAGAACGGAATCATACGATTGGTATGGAATCCTCTGAGAGGGAAGATTACCTTGAAGCAGTACTGGTAAGGCACCTTGCTGCACAGGCCCATCCCACTGCCAAAGATCTTGCAGAAGATCTGTCGGTCAGGGAGGATATCATAGTCGAGGGCGTGACATACCTCGAACAACAGGGAGACATTGTATTAGGTGAAAACGGGGCGATCAGTCTCACGGCAAGGGGACACCATGTCGCGAACCGGGTGCTGAAAAAACACCGTGTTCTCCAGTGTTTCCTCGGTGAGATCCTCGGAATGGATGATCATACCGCTTCAGATGAGGCTTGTGTGCTCGAGCACACCATATCTGATACGACGATCAACCGGATCGGTGATTATGTGAAGTCCGCGGGCTCCCGAAGGGGTGAATACGGGGGAAACGGCACCAGTCAGACGTTGATGACTAATCAGGGCCCAAATAACCCCGCAGATCATCTCATTCCCGGGGGAAAAGATGCAAAGCCGCTCGTTTCATCACCTGGCCCAACCTGCAGTTCACTTCTCGATGCTCCCGAATCCATACCATTAACTGTCGTTGGAATCACTGGTGGCGAATATCTCCATCGGTTAATCGATCTCGGTGTCATTCCCGGGGAAGAAGTCATTTTAAAGAGACGACTGCATAACAATGCGGTTGTCCTCCAGGTCAAGAAATGCGACATTGCGTTATCGCCTGAGATCGCCGGGACGATTCTCGTGGAGAATTCGTAAATGAAGATCGGACTTATCGGAAATCCGAATGTAGGGAAATCCCTGATCTTCAACCAGCTGACAGGTCTTGGTGTGGAGGTGAGTAATTATCCGGGGACCACGGTCGGCCTTGAAACGGGAAATGTCTGCTACCAGCGGGAAAAATTTGAAATCTGCGACCTTCCTGGCGTCTATTCGCTTGATGGGGATTCAGATGAGGAGAAACTCGTCAATGGCATGCTGGAACGCCATGAACTCGACCTGGCTATCGCAATCCTGGATGCAGTACATCTTGAGAGAAACCTGTACCTGTTTCTCCAGGTAGCAGAATACCGGCTGCCACTCCTTGTTGTTCTCAACATGGTGGACGAGGCCGAAAATTCCGGAATATCGATCGACTCGTCAGAACTATCGGAAATTCTCGGTTGCCCGGTGATAATGACTGCTGCCATTCATGGAAGGGGCACAGGCCTGATCCTGCCATCTGCCCTCAGTAGTGCATGTCCTGCAACCGTGACCGTCAGCTACGATCATCACATCGAGGCAGCAGTACGGAGTATCATGGGCAACTTCCCTGTCTCAAGACCGGTAGCCCTCCAATCCCTTGAAGGGATCGGGACTGACCAGGAAATGCTGGATTCATCTGCTGCGATTGCAGGTGAAATTGAAAACCGGCATAAAATGTCTCCCGGCCAGATCATCTCTGCAAACCGTCACCATTTTGCAAAACAGGTGGCAGACCGTGTGATTAAGGTCAGGCCGAAAAAAACAGGTTTTGACCTGGACCGGCTTCTTACAAAAGGTATCCCCGGCATCCCGATCATGGCATTGATACTGATTGGGATCCTCCTCGTGGTATTTACCATCGGTTCATGGCTGGAAGGTATGATTGTTGCCTTCTTTACTTCCTACCTTGTTGCTCCGCTCCTCACGCTTGGTCTGCCACCGCCCCTGCAGCAGGTATCTGTTTCAGTGTTGCTTGGACTACAGGCAGGTATTGGGATTGCATTTCCCTTCATTTTTACCTTCTATATATTCATCTCAATTTTGGAGGACTCAGGCTACCTGACACGGGCGGCCTTTCTGGCAGATCAGGCGATGCACAGGATTGGCATGCATGGGCAGGCTATTATTCCGTTGATACTCGGATTTGGATGCACGGTGCCTGCTGTGATGAGCATCCGGCTTCTCGCGTCGCGTCGTGAACGGGTGATTGCCTCGTTCCTCGTGACGATGATCCCGTGTTCTGCCAGAACGGTGATTATCGCGGGCGTGGTCGCTACATTTGTTGGTATCTGGTGGGCACTGTCGATCTACCTGATCGTGTTTATTCTCGTAATTCTCACCGGGCTGCTTCTCTCCCGGATCACTCCTGGAGAACGGTTCGGGATGATCATGGAGATGGCGCCACTACGGGCACCACAGGCAACAAATGTGGTGAAAAAGTCATGGCGAAAAATTTCTGAATTTCTCACTATCGCGATGCCGTTGCTGATTATAAGCAGTATTATCCTGGGGTTACTCCAGTATTATGGTGTAATCACAGCATTCCAGAATTTTATTGCACCATTTTCAACTATCGTACTTGGACTCCCTGCATACGCATCAACAGCCCTGATATTCGGGATACTCCGTAAGGAGATGGCACTTGGTGCGTTGGTTGTCCTTGCAGGAACCCCGGCACTTAACACGGTCATGACCCATGTCCAGTTATATACCTGGGCGATCATCAGCGTTCTTTTCGTTCCGTGTGTATCCACTATTGCGGTGCTCTACAGGCAGATGGGGTTAAAAACCGTGGTGATGGTGACGACGTACACCGTTATTATCGGGATTGTTATCGGAGCATGTATCCACCTGGCCTTCGCCTGATCACATTTCACATACGGACCCATGCAAGGTCCATCACATCAGGCAGCCATATATCCTCCTTATTTCCTTATTGGGGTGCTTCATCCTCATCCGGAGGACAAATCCCTGTCCATCCTGCTGCTCATTTCCTACCGGCCTTCAATTAGTCCCTAAAAAGGGTAAAACCAACTAAAAATACGCCTGATTTAATGGGAATCCTTTTTAAAACGTGTATAATCTACCAATCCTGATGAACTTTCCCTCTCTACGTTCGTCTAAATCACCCGCATTTGCCTCCGTTTTCCCCGTATGACTAACACGGCTATTTGCAACAATTTTGTCCCAATTCCGCCTCGATGAAAGGATTCAGGCGGGTTAACCCGGGTGTAATATCCCCTGAAATGCTCATATTTCTTATCACTCGCCTCGTCCCGGCCGGGATGCACGGGTTGGAATTAACCTGGTGAAGTGGAGTGTCATGACTGCCGGGCGGGCTGGCCGGTCACCGGTTACTGACGTGGAAATTGTTGCATTATCGAGAATACCCTTCAGGGAGGGTACGCGATACCCACCAGTTGTGGTTCTTCCATTACTACAAAGAGTGTTCCAAAATTGAGGGTGAGGTTCGAACCTGAATCTGCAAAAATTTCTTTCTTTTTTCAGGCGATCCGATCTCAAATTTCAAATTTAGCTGTCTGTGCAAAATTCAGACCCTTAACGAGCCACGGAACGTCCTGTTTTTACAGTGGGAGTTCTCATCCAGGTTAAATGATTGAGCCGGTTTTTCACGCCAACTGCGGTGGAACTGTATCCGGATATTTGTCAAAAACGTACTGATATACAATCTCACATTTTTTGTTGAAGATCTCACGTTCATACACAGGAGGGAGATGATCGAGTGTCTCCTCGATGCAAACATGGACCATCGCCCTTGTCTGCTGTTTCTTTCGCCAGTCAAGCACAAGTTTGTCCCGTTTTAATGTCTCCAGAAGTTCTTTTGCCACCTTCTTAACCTCTCCTTCCTGAACTTTTGTAAGTTTCATTTCGGGCTTTGTCAGTAGGTCGAAAATTGTAAGCTCTTCTTCCGTGAGGTTTTCCTTCAAGGATCGCTTGTCTTCTTCATTCAGATCTTTTGTAAATTCGACAAGTTTCCTGAAGAATTCATCAATATTATGACTCCCGGCATTATATTCTTCAATCATTTCCTTCAGCCGCTCAAGGAAATCAATCCTTGTCCGGTTGACTTCTACCATCTTCCGTACCCTCTGTTCCAGGAGCTTCCGGAGCCGTTCTGCTTCAGTCCGTTTATTTTGATTTTTCAGCTTCCCGGCGAGGACATCAAGATTGACCTGGCTTAAGTCGAGGATGGTCGGCGCCTTGATAACATATCCCTCGGATGCAATTGACCGGTCAAGGAGTTCCCCGATAGATGCCATAAGGCGGGTGATATCAACTGCGGGGTCGAGCGATGTGATCTTCATCGCCAGGACGAGGTAGAGTGTGCAGACCGGGAGCAGGTCGTTCACAACCGGGTCCGGTTTTATTGCCCTGAACAGGCGGGTGATGACTGCGGTATTCCCTAGGAATTTCTGTTTGGATTCGTCATCGACAAGAATTGCCTCGACGGCATCGTCGATCAGTTTTACTTTTTCGAATTTATTCGCCTGCACCAGCTTGTTGACATCGATCCCTTTCAGCGTGCAGAAGGCCGTTGTATCGTCGATGACCGTTTTCAGATTGCTGACCAGTGCCTGCTTGTCCTGCACCGGCATGACATCCCCGGTACCGAGGCCCGGTGCATAGATGGCAAGTGCCCGCTGGAGGTCTTTGAATACCCCGTAATAGTCCACAATCAGGCCATTGACTTTCTCGCCGAAGACGCGGTTTGCCCGGGCGATGGTCTGCATGAGGGTGTGGTTTTTCATCGGTTTATCGAGGTAAATGGTCGAGCAGGCGGGTGCGTCAAATCCGGTAAGCCACATGGCACAGACAAAAACAAGGCGAAACGGGTCTTTCGGGTCTTTGAATTTCTCGGCCAGGTCTTCGTTTACCATCCGTTTCCGGTGTGGCAGGATGTCGATCCCTTTCAATTTGAGATCCTCGATCTCGTTCTGGGACTGGGAGACGACGACACCCATATCGGTCCATTCCATCAGGTCGATCTTCTCGTTGAGGAGGGTAAGCTCTTCGCCGGTGACCCGGGACGTTTCCGTTTTGAGTCTGCTCTGTTCGAGAGCCCAGTATTTCCGGACTTTATCATACATCCGGACTGCAGTCGCTTTATCGATGGAGACGACCATGCCTTTCCCCTGCCAGCCACGGCCGGTAAAGTGGGAGACGATATCCTGTGCCACCCGGTCCAGCCGTTCGTTCCTGGTGATGAGGTGGTATTCCCGGGCGAATTCCCGTTCGAGCCTTGCCTCCTCTGCCGGATTGAGTGCCGCTTCGTCGATCACCCGTTCCATTTCTGCATTGAGATTCTCGTTGGTGACCTGGAGTTCGGGGATCCGGTTTTCGTAATAGAGCGGGACCGTGGCTCCGTCTTCCGTTGACTGCCGGTACGTGTAGATGCTGACATATTCGCCGAACACTTCCCGGGTCTTCTCCTCGGTCTGGATTAACGGAGTCCCGGTGAAGGCGATGAAAGCAGCGTTGGGCAGGGCGGTCCGCATATTGAGGGCAAGGGCGTCGTACTGGGTGCGGTGGGCCTCGTCTGCGATAACGATGATATCGTCCCTGGTGGTGAGGACCGGGTAAGGTGTGAACGGGTTGGACCGGAATTTCTGGATGAGGGTGAAGACGTACCGGTGGTCCTCGGAAAGGAGGCGTTGTAAGTCAGACCCGCTTTCGGCCCGGGCCTGTGCGTCATGGATTGCCCCGGAATGGACGAAGTTGTTGTAGATCTGCTCGTCCAGTTCCAGGCGGTCGGTCACGACAAGGAACGTCCAGTTCCCGGGGAGTTTCCGGAGCACTTTCTGGGCGAAGAGGATCATGGAGTAACTCTTCCCGCTTCCCTGGGTGTGCCAGAATACCCCGAGCCTGCCCTGGTTCTTTTTGATCTCTTTCAGGGCAACAATCGCGTTGTTGACCCCTAGGTACTGGTGGTTTTTTGCGAGGACTTTGATGAGGCCGCCTTTTGCCTCGAAGAAGAGGGTGAAGTTTTCTATGATGTCGAGGAGCCGTTGCCGGTCACAGGTTCCGACAACCATCGTATCGAGGGAGATGATCCCGGTCTCTCCCTCTGAATTGATCCGTTTCCAGTCGGCGAAATGTTCCCATTCTGACGAGATGGTGCCGATGATGCTCTTTGAGCCGTTGGAAAGGATGATGAAGGCGTTGTACCGGAAGAGCTGGGGGATAGTATTTTTGTAATCCCGGAGGTTATCTTCGAAAGCCCGTTTCAGGTCCTTGTGAGATGCCTTCAATTCGATGAAGACGAGCGGGAGCCCATTGACGAACCCTACCAGGTCCGCCCTCCGCTTGTAAAGGTCGCCGGTGATCCAGAACTGCGATGCGAGGAAGAAATCATTATTTGCCGGGTTATTCCAGTCAATTACCCGCAGGGTCTCGATTACCATCTCGCCCGTTTTATTCCTGAAACTGACTTTCACGCCGTCCCTGATGAGCCCGAAGACTTCCCGGTTGGCGTTCACCGGGCTCATGGTACTACGGACTTTTACCAGTTCCTCAATTGCGAGGCTGATGGCATCTTTGGGAATACCGGGGTTCAACTTTTCCAGTGCTGCCCGGAGCCTGGGGACAAGTACTACTTCGGCACTCGTTTCCCTCCCCTGCGATCCACCACCCGGGCGGAAAGATTCATCAAAACAGTTTGCCGTTGTCCAGTGAAGATCGGAGAAGAGGCCGATGGTCGGCTGCTCGATGAGGGTATCTTCGGAGTAGTCGCCGGGCATGAGATCAGGGCACCCGAATTTCGCTTCTTCTCGTCTGTTCGGGCGTTCCTGACATTGTTAATTAAGGGTATGGGG
>CAIJED010000396.1 GCA_903819595.1 uncultured Methanomicrobiales archaeon
CCGGGACCATACGAGTTGAAAAAGCGTGCATTGACAATCGGCAACTCGTAGAGGTTATGGAAATAATTGGTGTAGAGTTCCCCGAGGAGTTTTGTCACCTGGTAGGGGGTGTGGAGGTGGATTGAGACATCATGCTCCTCAAATGGCATTTTGGACTCAAGCCCGTAGACCCCGCAGCCTGATGATGAGTATACAAACCGCTTCACTCCGGAAAGCTGTGCATATTGCAGAACCTTCAGAATTCCCACGCCATTGATCATAAGATCTTTTTCGGGGTTATCCACTGAATTCTGGTTGGCAACATGGGCGGCAAGATGAAATATATAGTCTGGTTTTTCTTTAAAGACACGTTTCAGGATGGCATCATCAAGGATATCCCCCTGGACAAACATCGTGTCCGGTGTCTTGGAAATATTCCATTCATAGGAAGATGAGAGATTATCAAGGATGACGACCTTTTTTGTACCCAGTGTGGATAATTTCCTGCAGAGAATTCCCCCTATTGCACCGGCCCCCCCGGTAACGAGGATTGTTGAATCCTGGTAAAATTCTGAATAGTCTGTCATATTATTCACCATGTAATCCGGTTCCGGGCACTCCGGCAAGTGAGAATTTTGCGACCCATTTGCGACCCATTATGTAAGGACATAATAGATCGCCCTGCCGAGACCCTGCCGTTGTATTCTGTTTCGGGAGACCCAGGTCCTGCCAACTCCCTTACTACCGTGTCTTTTGAAATCCTCTATAGTCGTTTATACTTTTTATGAGCCTGCTCAATGGTTAAAATCTCGTTTACAAAAACCGTTTTTCCTTCAATCTCATAATATGCCGTGAATGAGCGTCCGATATGGAGCCGAAATATCTTCACATCCTGGCGGAGATTCAATAGTTCTTTATCTCCTCCTTTTCCTGGAAAAGGATCATGTTCTAAGGTCCTGAGATGTGTCTTAATTATCTGTTTACTTTTGTCATCGAGCGAATTTACGTACGCGATCGCATCAATATCGATACTGACGGTAAAATTCACACCTTAATCTCCGAGAGTGGGACATACCGATCTCTCTTCCGCAGACGAGCCATTTCCTCAATTAACCTGGTTTCGGAATCTGTTCGGACGAGTTCATTTATCACATCGTCAAAAGTTTGTCCGGGTTTTTTGAGATGGTAAACGGCTTCCCAAGTGCTCGGACAGACCGGGATCCTCTTTGTGGCGCATTCCTGATCAGTCATGGTAAGTGTGTTTGAACATGGCTACTATTTACTTTTTCTGCATATATGAGTATACGAACCGCTTCACCCCGACAAGTTGTGCATACTGCAGTACTTTTAAAATCCCCATCCCATGAATCATGAGGTCTTTTTCGGGGTTATCAACGGAATTCTGGTTCGCAAAGTGGGCCGCGAGGTGGTACACATAGTCGGATTTTTCCTTGAACACACGCTTCAGGATGGCATCATCATGGATATCCCCCTGGACAAACATCGTGTCCGGTGTCTTGGAAATATTCCATTCATAAGA
>CAIJED010000397.1 GCA_903819595.1 uncultured Methanomicrobiales archaeon
ATCCGGTAGCAGGTCAGTCGCTCTGTCCCATAACTTCCCCCAATCCCATCGACCTGTAATTTTCCTTTTTCACAGAATATCTCGTATGAAAATGTGTTTTTCCATTCAGTGCAGCTGACATGGAGCCATGCGACCCGGCCTCCCTGGTTTTCCAGGCGAAGAAAACCATTATCTTCGACCGGCATGTCCCAGAAAAATGTATGTACCGATCCGTCTATTTTTGAGAAATCACCAAGGAACCACCTTGAAAGGTCGATAAGGTGGACTCCCTGGTCAAGGAGTTCCCCGCCTCCCGAAATTTCCGGGTCCGCACGCCATTCCTTCTCGTACCCGGGTCTCCCACCGTGACCGTACCTTCCCCGGATGTACATGATATCCCCGAGGGTTCCCGTTTCAATGATTTTTTGAATTTTCATAAATGACGGGTGAAACCGCAAATTATAGCCTACCGTGACTTTCACGCCGTTTTTTTCGGCAGCCCGGATAACGGGATCAAGTTCCCTGTAATTCCGGGCTGCAGGTTTTTCCACTATTACATGTTTTCCTGATTCGACTGCAGCGAGGGTAATTTCCGCAAGCGAGTTATTTGTGGTGGAAACAATAACGGTATCGATATCATCACGCCTGATCACATCATTCCAGTTTCCTGACACCTCCACACCAGGGTACAATGAACTCAGTCGTTCAGCCCGCTCTTTTGACTGGTCTGCAACAGATCTCAGGTAACCTTCCGGTAATGATTCTGCCCTTTTAAACCCGATCAGGCCACACCCAATAATACCTACCTTCATCATAATCACAAAATTCTGATATTTCGATCATCCAGGACGACGCGGCGTAATGTGTACACATCGCTTTTTGACAATTCCGCTATTTTATCCGGAATTTTCTCCCATGAATCCCACACGGCACTGATTAATTTACCAGTTACCCCTGAATAAGGGTCTGTCGTGAGGGCATAGACGAGGTCTGCCGCCTTTATTTCATTATACGGGTTATCCTCCATAAGACTCCTAGCAATTTCATGCTCTTTAGGACCTGTCGCAGCCTTCCCCGCATTTAGAATTTTTTTTGTGAACCCGCTGTTCATGGCTCCCGGTGCAACGCAGTTGACCGTGATATTGCTGGCAGCAAGTTCCATCGCGAGGGTCTCTGAAAACCTGACCAGCCCGCATTTTGCCGTTGCATAACTTGAGAAATTGGGCCGAGGGGAGGTAGCCCCGCCTCCGGAAATATTGATAATTCTGCCATACCCGGACTTAATCATATCTGGAATGACCTCCTGGCAGATTTTTACGGGGGCAAGGAGACATACATCCAGGCACGCCTGCCAGTCATCCCAGTTGTTGGTATGGACAGGCCCTACCGGGCCCTGTATTGCTGCATTATTAACAACGATATCAGGGTTACCTGCTGATTCCCTGATGTTACTCATTAAATCCGGTATTTTATTGATCTTGGAAAGATCGAAACAGAACGGATAAATATTCTGTGGACCCCCAGCATCTGCCTTCAGCGATACGATAACATCATTCAGGTCTGAATTATTCCTGGCGATTATGATAAGGTCGTGACCGGATTCCCAGAACCTCCCGGCAACGAGACGTCCGAGGCCCCGTGTCGCACCAGTAACCATTACCAGATGATGAATATTATTTCACCTCTTCTCCATAACCCAGGCGTTCTCATGGAGATAGTCAAGGGTTTTTATGATTCCTTCCCTGATTGAAAGTGCAGGCATCCAACCGGCTGCATGGATTTTGCTGCAATCAAGAAAGATAAACGGGTTATCTCCTATCCATCCCCGTTCCCCGCCGGTGTACCGGAGCTCGGGTGACAGCCCAAGGTATTTCGTGATCCACCCAATCGAATCGTTCACTTCGCAGTATTCATCGGTCCCGAGATTAAACAGGTTTACCTTCTGACCGGCGTTGCTTATCG
>CAIJED010000398.1 GCA_903819595.1 uncultured Methanomicrobiales archaeon
ATTTGAGGGTTTATTCGGCGATACTTGCGAAACCCGGATTTTGCAGTTCCTGTTGCCGATGTATGGGATTAAATTTGATGTGGCTGAATTGACAGAAGAAGTAGGATTAACCCGGCAGTCAATTTCAAAGGTCATGAAAAAATTTTTAGATTGGGGAATTATTACAGCACGGAAAGAGGGCAGTAGCTATTGTTATTCAATCAACGAAGCTTCACCCATAGTAAAAAGAATCGAAGACCTGGACAATGCAATAATCGAGTTGATGCTAGGATATGAAGAATTCCTGGATATACATGAATCATATACCGGAGTGAATCCATATCTTCGCAATAGGTAACCAGATAAGTTACTGAAAATAGCACACCCCAACAAGGCAAGTCAGTAACAGGACCACAGCCATAATTTTTTTGAATCCTCTGGTCCACCGTGATATTTTTCAAAACCATCCGGTATTTCCGGATTTTGGATAATTGTGACGACCCGACAACACTTTTCTGGCCCCGCCATTCACCCACCCCTTTATTATACCCCCTTTTGAAGGACTTCTTCGGTTTGCCGTCATGGACATCACGGACTCGATAAACATATTTCCCGACCCGAATCCGACAACAGGTCATTGACTCATCTCCACCGATCCACCTAGCGGCTCTCGGACACGTTTGACTCCAATGAATTATCGTTGGTAAGGTCATTCCTTATCAACAACACGGGTCCTCCTTCGGGGCCATCATCACCCGGGAAGGCATCACTGGCGATCCTTTTCGCCGGTCAGATTTCCGTCGCGCAGTCTCGATCATCCTGAGGTACTGTTCTTTGGTGAGTGGGAGATTTGACCTGTTTGCGAGAAGGGCATTGATTAAGGCACATTGTCTTTCACTCCACACTTCATTGGGGACAGACCTCACCCAGTCAGCCGATTTTTTGACGAACAAGATCCGCTCTCTTCTGTTCTGCTGACGAAATTCTGGATCCGGAGGTATCATTCGTTCACTCCGAAGGATGAGCAAAATTCTCGTAATAGGTCTTCATCTATGAAATCACGGGAGATTTCGCGGATATAAATTGCATCCTCAATATCTTTCTCACTACCAAGCCAGAATTTATACGCAATCTGCATTTCAAGAGGTCCAATCCAGAATGTCCGATCATTCATAATGAGGGGGATTCGGTTATTGAATGAATAGGCATCGGATTCATTCCTGGTAAACTTCATCTCAATGCTAGGTATGAATATATCTTTATCAGATAGACGGATTCCGGATCCAGAGGTAAGGATTGAGTGTAATCCATATCCATCTTCAGCATTTTAAAATTCGTAACCCTGTTCCATAAATTCATCATGTAATAAAAGAAATGCGGATACATCGCAGACCGGTATCAGAAGATCAACATCTTCTGTGCTCCGAGTCCTTCCAAATAATATTGCCACGTATCCGCTCATAATTACGTAGGGGGTGTGAGAGGTTAGGATATCCAGAACACGGCATACAAAAAGGTCCATCTCAGAAAGACGGCGACCGGAAATCACAAGAGATGTTCCCGTTTGTATGATTTCCATATAATTTGATCGGATTGAAAGATAATAATACCACCAGACTCTTTTTGGATTTCCAAAAACCAACCTTCATCCGCATCCAGGAGACCGGTTACCCTTACGATAGAATAAAAGCAAACGAAACAAGCAACGTTTCGGACATAGCAAATATTTCCGATGCGTTCCCTGATTTTAAAACGAGAGTAATTCCCGTCGGATACCAGGTGTGGGTGGCAGGGGTCAACAAGTTATCTGCTGCGAATCAGAAAGGATGTTTGATGATAGACAAAACCCATCAGGAATAGGATCAAAAGAAAAAGGGAAACGCTGTGGAGTAAATTATGCGCTTACCCTGCCTAAATCGTCAAATCACCCGGGGTATGGCATGAATACCCAGAGGTTCTTAACCCCGGCGGGAAGGCAATGGTATCATGTGCGGAAGGTGGCAGTCTCACACTAATATAAAGAAACTTTTATTGGGATGATAACTCGCTGTTTCCGACGGTAATTTAAGGCAGCCGTTGCATTAACCTGCTTTTGATAAAGGTGTTAATAATTTCCTGGTTGGTAGTGAGTTCTGGAAAAATGAATCCATTGTTGGAAAAGGTCCACCAGCCCTACGATTATTCTGCCTGTGACTATAACATTAACCCATGCACTTACACGACCAGATTATTGGCTGTAATGGTCATCCCTCTCACCTTCGCTAAACTCGTGGAAAAGTGAAAATCGATCTCCTGTTTTCGTATCAGATTATCCAGAATCTGCATCTCAATCTTTTTAGCCCTTCCCACCACACCATGTTCTACATGAAAGTGACATTCCTGGGGACCAACGGCTGGTATGATACCGCTACAGGAAATACCTGTTCAGTCCTTGTCCAGTCCGAAAAATTCGATATCATTTTTGATGCCGGAAATGGCATCGCGAAGGCAGATCGTTATATCACCCAGGAAAAACCCGTATACCTGTTTCTCAGTCATTTCCACCTGGACCATATTGCAGGCCTTCATACGCTGGTAAAATTTAAATTCAGGAAAGGACTGACCATCTGCGGCCAGCCGGGTACGAAAGAAGTCCTCGATTCGTTTGTCAGGGAACCATTTACGGTACCGTTTGCTAAACTGCCCTACCAGGTTAATTTCCTGGAATTATCAGAAGGAGAGCACCCGGTTCCTTTCCAGACAGAATGTCGCTGGCTTGTCCATCCTGTACCCTGCTTCGGGTACCGGCTGGTTATTGATAATAAGACAATTACGTATTGCACCGACACGGGATTTTGCAGGAATGCGATCATACTCGCACGGAATGCGGACCTGCTTATTACTGAATGCGGGTTGTTACCCGGAGAGCAAAGCCCGGAATGGCCACATCTGAACCCGGAGAATGCAATCAGGATTGCACAGGAATCAGATGCCAAAAGGCTTGCCCTGATGCATTTCGGTGCAGAAGTCTACAAGACACAACATGACAGGGCCATGGTAAAGAAACAATTTGAGCCTTCATTTCCCGGTCTGGTCGTCGCCAGCGATGACCTCTGCATTGAGATATAGAAACCGCCAGAAACAGCCACCTGGCGCCGGGGGTCAGCCGGACCTGATGAAACCAGGTGGTACTATGTGGACCAGGAAAAAAACGGTAAACCCAGTGGATACAACAAGTGTGGTTTCCCGATATAGTAAAGAACACTAATGGTCTTTCTCGCATACATCGCGTGATCAAAAAAGGAATTGTTCAATAATCGATCGGGATCAATCATCTTTTGCATACACTTTGTGCACGTCGATATCAACACTGTAACGATGTGGATGATCAAGGAGGTCCAGAGCATTGATTTTAAGGTCAATCAGCTCCTGGTAATTGAATGATTCATTTTTTTTCTCACCCTTCTGCTGGTAGAAAACGACTACACCGTTCTCCATTTTTTTGCTGCTCTCGATATCATACATATTTTTTTATCATTGCATTCAAGGTACATGAAGGTATCGGCAAATTTTTTATAAAATAGTTCAGGACAATCCTACCAGGTGAACCCGGTCCCACCCATTTCCCCAGGCAGTTCTGAATTTTGGCTTCTTCTTACAAAAGCGAGGTACATTATGCCCACAAGAAAGATGAGATATTCACGGGAAATAACACCAACCGTACCCGGCAACACACGACTGCACCGTCAACCGATCGGAACTATCGACAGCGTTATATGTTAACACTGTTACCATTATGTATGACAGAAATTCATCTACCCCCGTCATCGAAAACGGTCCTTTCTCTCCTTGAGAGTGGAGCCCAGATGACCCACAAGGAGATCGTATTGAAGGCCCAGATCTCGCCACGGACCGTGAGGTATGCCATAAGAAAGTTAAAGGAAGCACACCTTATCATTGAAAAATTTAACTTCAGGGATGCGCGACAGACGATATACCAGGGAAAAACTCAGCCTTTACCCGCTGGATAAAGAGAAGCCGGAGGGAAAACGGAAGATTTTTGTGGTCTGCCTGGCAGGATTAATCATTGGATGTATCAGCGGCCGGCAAATTCGAAGTCGATAAATCCATTGTAGGGATCTGTCTTTAACAAACGGACGTGGACTCGCTGGCCAACATATAATCCCCGTTCACCCCGGACAACCCGTCCCTCCGCGGGTGGGCTGATCAGGCGGACGTAGGTACCGTGATCTTTTGCGCCGGTAATCAATCCCTCAAAGGATTCCCCGATGCGGTTTTTCAGCAGGACTGCCGCTGCAGCCTTTCGCATAAATCGTTCGACTTTCTTTGACGCCTTTTCACGGTCTGTCAACCAGGCAGACAGGCTGATAAGTTCTTCGGGGGTATATGGATTTTCTGAGCGGTTGATAACAGATTTTACAAGGCGCTGGTTAACCAGGTCAACATAACGCCGGTTCGGAGCAGTCGCATGGGTATAATCAGTCACGGCTAGTGCGAAATGGCCATAGGGTGGCTGGCCTGGCTCCTGCGTCATATATTCCCCGGGACCAAGGAGTTTTATCACCGCCAGAGAGATATCCGGGAACCTTTCAGGGTCAGCCTGTTTACGCTTGTCCAGAAACACGGAGAGCGCTTTCGGGTCCGGAACAGACGGCAGGGTTTCATGATATAATGAAGCGAGGTTGACGATTCCTTCCCAGTTCTTCGGGATTTTTACAATTCTTTGGATCAACGGGATATTCGCGTTTCCAAGGAATGAAACCATGGTGCC
>CAIJED010000399.1 GCA_903819595.1 uncultured Methanomicrobiales archaeon
AGATCGCGAACTTTTTTTGGGACCTCAGTAACTGCCCGCTCATCATGTATCCAGTATGCGTACACCTTACTGAACTTGGTGAGAATGTCATACGGGGAAAACTGTGTTAGTAATCCTGCAGTTTTGAGGCGGTTCAGTATCTTACAATAAAGGTACAAACTGATGAAAGAAACGAATAGATGCCCGAAAATGGCTTCAGTATCATGTAGATGCACCTTGTCAGCCATCAATTCATTCTTGAACGTATCAAAAAACTTTTCCACCATGTCCCTTGACTTGTAGAGTTCATACACCTCTTGCTCTGGCAAATCAACAGTAGTGAGAAAAAGAATCCGTCCAATTTTTTTCAACCCATCATTCAGTTCCGACCTGGATATTTGTTCCTTCTCAAACCTAGAGTATAGCGTCTTCTTTTCATCCAGCGCAAGATCCTCATCTTCAAAGAGATATAGCCTGAAATTGTCAACCACATGTTTGCCGGAGTGAATAATCGTTTATGGTATTGGAAGTGCCCAGTTAGATGGATTCGGGTGCCATAGTGAATTCTGTCGCGTTTGAGTGGGATAACAAACTGGATTGATCGTTCTACCATTTCAATGAAGTTTTCATCAGAGATGAATCCCCTGTCAAGTAGCAGAATCTTGTCACGTAAATCAAGTTCCTTGAGTGAAAAATCCAATGTGCGTACATCTGTAATACTTCCTGGGAGCGAGCGTATCATAACCGGCAGACCTGAATCACGTCCACAGAATAGGGCTATGTGGTAGTGGGGTAGATATACCCCGTCTGAAACATATGCTTTTTCAGTCAGAACATTCGATGATGAATCTGATAAAATAAAACTAAGATCATAAATCAGCTGTTTACTCAGGGTGTTCAAGTATGCGAAGATCTGTTGTTGGGCAGATCTGTCAGCACCGATCTCTCGTAATACTTGCGAAAGATGTTTCGGATCACAATTCGGGTGAACGTCCAGAATGTTCTCAATTTTACTCCACACATCGGCTATGCGCTTGAGTGGTACATACCCGGACAATCTAGCAGATGCTAATGCGACAATTTCATCGTATGAGTCGGGAAACGCAGATTTGAGGATAGGTAAAAGTGGACCAAACTCCTCCGCGATAACAGCAGCATTCCCATATTCATGGATGGTTCTGACTTTCTGACGCTCACCTGGTCGACGATCCTCCTTTCTTATCAGACCAAATTTTTGATCAAGTCTACCAAGATATGTTGAGACTTTTTTTGGTCCTTTGGTTTCCTTGTCATATCGTGTGGTCGAGTGATAAACGTAGGGTTTGTTTTGGATGGTTTTTATCTCCAGACATTTTTCACCGGCCTTCCGCTGCTCTGTCAACCACTCTTTTACCCATGCTTCCATATACCATAATATTAGGGATTATACTATTTATAGATTTCGCCTTGAATTTAAGTCAATTTTACAAAAAAGGACTAAATATTGATTATGATACCCCTAACTCTTCCGAGTTCAGGATATATCTCTGAAGAACCCAAAATTCTGGATCTCGGGTGTGGCTATGGGGATGTCACAGCCGGTATTCTCGAGTTAAAACCCAATTCTTATGCATATTTAATAGATTTTTCTGATGAAATGATTCGTTTATGTCGTGACAGATTTGAAAAGAATCCAAATGTTCACATTATCAAACACAATCTGAACGAAGACATTCTTGCTGCAACCTCCGAACGGAAATTTGATTCAGTGGTCTCGTGTTTCGCTCTTCATCATATCGCATTTGAAAAGAGGGTTGGACTTTATAGCAGTATCAGAGAGATCCTGAAAACAGATGGTTTGTTTATCAATGGTGATTTATTCAGATGCGAATCGCCTGATATTAACCAATGGGAATTTGATACGCGTGTTGAATCGATTCTCTGTCGGATGCGTGATAAGATGGGGATTGTAAAATCTTTTGATGAATTCAGAAAAACCCGAATCGAACACGAAAAAAGAATGGATGATAAACCCGGGACAATCTGGGAAATGCAAAATGATATGCGACGGGCAGGATTCCGCTATGTTGATTGTTTATGGAAATCCCGAAGTTGTGCAATCCTTGTCGCGGTGAAATAAACAAGGTAAAGGCATAGTTGGATCTTTTTTTATCTCCTCAGTCAACAGTGGGTTATAAAAAAACCGGTCACAATTCACAATCTCACCCCACCGCATGCGTCCTGACCTGTCCGTACCGGCGCTCATAAGTGCCCTTGGTCTCAGAGATGTGACGACGGGTCCGGTACCAATCCGGTTCCGGGTCCGTCATTCAAAGAGAGGACAGGTCCGGCACCACCACGCATGCGTTCCGACCGTGAAATCTGTGTACTCGTATCTCTGTTCGTATGGGCATCCGGCACATATCCATCTCCGGCCGGAGGTTTAATGATCAATGGTATCGGTCGGATCATACCCGGGTCCGGATGACTGAATTTTTTCGAGATATACAAATTCGAGCAAATCACTCAGTTTCTCTGATTTATGAATATGATAGCCGAGATTTTGATAAAATAGAATATTTTTTTCACTTTTTGTACCAGTAAAAAGTTCATAGCGTTCTGATGTAATAAAACGGTTCTCTATTTCTTTCATAAGGTGTTTTCCAATACCTTTTTTCTGGAAGTCGGGATGCACAATCAGCCGCCCAATATTACAAGTCCTGTCTTTCTCATATGCCCGGACAGAACCAATAATCGTAGAATTGTTAACGGCTTTAAGAAAAATATGGGTATGAAATTGTGCTTTGATATCATCTAAAGTCTGGGTTAACGGGGGAATGGAATAATCGTCGTATAACTTTGCTTCACTCTGATACGCCAGTTTCTGCAGTGACAGAATTTCCTTTGCATCATTCTGATCGGATTGTGTGATCATGGTAATATGAACCACCGTTTATATAGGCTGTCGGGTTTATCGTAAGGTTTTCGGACCCTGAAAATAAGAATTTTTACCTTTTATTAACTGTCCTGACATCCCGGTCCCCGTAATGATTCCAACTGCGTGTTGAGCAGTCACCGGATCCACTACCGTTCTATACCGGCGTTCTTCAGTGCCCTTGGTTCCGGAAAAGCAACGGAACTGACTTCTGGACTTTGGGGATATAGAACTGATTTCCGGCAGTATGGAAAGTCGACCGGATAATTTTAAAGAGTAAAGGGGACACTGATGATGATGAACAAGAGTTCTGATAATAAAGATGGCGAAGGTTTCGCATTTCTTGTGCAAACCGCCCGCTCGCTTGGAGCAGCGGATGCAAAGGTCATCCCCGCATCGGATGTAATTGTTGAAAACCGCGTCCCACTGAAATGCCGGGCTGGCTGCATCGGATACGGGAAGAAACTAACCTGTCCTCCCTACGTCCCGACCCCGGACGAGTTCCGGAAGATCCTGTCAGAGTACCGTTACGCCCTGCTCGTGAAGTTCATCTCGCCAGCCAACGCGGACCCCAATGTAATCTGCTCGATTTACAAATACTGGCTCGACCCGGAGGCCCCAGCCGACAAGAAAGAGCAGGCAACGCAGTTCTGGAAGGACCATTTCAACGGAACCGGCGCATTTGCCCCGATGATGCTCGAACTCGAACGGACCGCGTTCAATGCCGGCAACCCCTTTGCCCTTGCCTTCATCAACGGCTCGTGCCGGCTCTGCGAGACGTGCAATGTGAAAGCCGGCATCTGTGTCCACCCGACGCAGGCCCGGATTCCTGAGCACGCAGTGGGCGTCAACATGGTAAAGACTGCAGAGAAGGCAGGGATGCCGATCCGGTTCCCGGTGCAGGGGCACCCGGAACTGATGGCACTCCTGCTGATCGACTGATACCGAATGCAGTTCCGGAATCCTTTACCACCGGGGTCCCGGACCCTGCAGGGCACCCGGTGTTTCAATGAGCCTACAATTATATGAGACAACCACACTGGCGGGAATTTTCCTAATTTTTTTTCGTTTTCTTCCGGGGTTCCTTGCAACACGCGAATTTGGATTCGGGGATATCAGTCTCCACATTTTGAGGAACAATACTGTATTTCCTGCCCTTTTCAGTAAGACGGTAAATGATCCAACTCCCTTGCTGATTTCCAACAATCAGACTTGCACATTTGAGAGCATTGAGATGGTACGATAACTTGGAATCAGAAATTCCAATAATTTCCCTGATTACGCAGACACAGAGGGGTTGCGAGGTGAGAAGGTGAAAGATCTTCATTCTGATCAGGTCAGAAAGGGCATGGTGGACCTCGACAAGATTCGCTAGTTCCTGGTCATCAGGACGCCGCGAAATCAATCCTTTCAATCCTCCGCTCCTGTCCAGTTCTTCCTGGATAGCAGGTGGAATTGGTAATGTTTCTTTTACCACAGGTCCTGTCATTTCAAAAATATATGAAATGACAAAGTA
>CAIJED010000400.1 GCA_903819595.1 uncultured Methanomicrobiales archaeon
AAGCCGGATCAGGGAGGTCCTTGCACGGAATATTACTGCACGAAACCACGGGCTTTCACCACTCCAGTTTTCTGAAGCAGTCACCACTCTCCTTTCGTCACTGGTCGCGTCCAGGCTCCTTGAGGAGGCTGGCGTTTTTCGTTACGGCACGGTAAAAGAGCAGACCCGTGATAAAGGCCTTGTTGAAGGGTTTTCATCGCTTTTTTTGGAGGGTCTCCCGGAAGAACCCGGGACCTTCTTCCCGGTATCGGGCGTTCCCGTAAACCGTACCTGGCCTGATGTTACACTCTTTAAATCTCTCTCTATTGACCCACAGGTCACCAGCACCCTGCTAGCGTTGACGAATCGGGATAAATTTTACGAGGAATGGGCGGACGTATGGTCCGAATCGCATGAGCGGTCCCTCCTTGCATTTCTGCGGTATTCAGCCCGGCTTTCTCATGACGGGCGTATGGTCATCACCGAACAGTACCCTGCCCATGCAAGCCCCGGGGTCCCCCTGCTCCCGGCCCCGGCACTGCAAAAAATTGCCTCTGACCTGCTGCTTCCGGGGCTGGCAGGAAAAACTCCAAAAAATGCAGGGTTACAATTTATTGACCCTGCCTGCAGGACGGGACGTATCCTTCTCGCCATGTACCGGGTCCTCGCAGACTGGCACCTTTCATGGTATACAGACAACCTGGTCACACTTCTCGAAGAAGGCCGTGACCCTGCTTCAAGGAAGGTGCAGGACCTGCTCCCGGATTGTATGTCCTCGGAAATACGCGCAGGATATCAGAGGTTCGGTACTCTTCCACTTCCGGTATACCAGCTGCCCGATGGCCGGTGGGACCTTTCCTGGGATGAAAAAGTCCGTATCCTCAGGGACTCGCTGCACGGTGTTGACAGTGATCCGGCAGCGGTTGAAGTCACCCGGTTGTCCATCCTCTCATATCTCCTGCGTCACATGGAACACGGCGGTCCAGACTGTGCCACCTCCGGGCTTTTAAGGGAGATACTATCACGGAATATCAGGTGTAATAACATCCTCGTTGGTAAAGACTTTGAAAAACAACCAACATTGCTGCCTGGAACAGGAGCAGAGCAACCCGTAAAGGGGTTTTTCATGGGTGATGAATTTCCGGCAGTGGCATCCCGGGGCGGGTTCGGGGTCGTGTTTTCCATGTTCCCACCCCATCTTCCTTTTTCCGGAAAAGACCTGCAGGACTACCTCTGCCGTCATTACAGTTCAGGTAAACCGAACGATGCCACACCCTATTACCTTGAATCCGGCCTCCTGCTGACCCAGCCGGGTGGTGTGCTCTGCGGGATTGTCAACGGTGACTGGCAACGGTCCCATGAAGCTGCCCTCTTTCGCAGGTGGCTCGCGGGGTACCAAGTAGACAGCATCTCCAGTCTTGGTAACCTCCCATTCTTTACCGGGATGCACAACCCCGTGCTCATTACGGTCCGCAATCATCCCCCTGAGCACCCTGTTCGAACGTCATCTGCCACAGGACTGATAAAAGAGGGGGCGGGTAGTATTACGTTCTCCTCATTCCGTTCAATTGACCCGAAATCCCTCGGTAGCAGTCCATGGATGTTCAAAGGGCCCTCCCCGGCTGAGGTAAGGAAGAAGATCGATACCGCTGGCACACCACTCGGCCGCTATATCCTTGGCGAATACATGCTAGGGGAAGACGACGGTAATCAAGGATTTGTCATCAGCAGGCAGGAATATGAAACAATCCTTCGAAAAGACCAGGTAATGGGAAATTTTATCCATCCATTTATTACTCCCGGTGAGGTCCGGCGATACTGCCCACCAGGGTATTCGAGGTATATTGTCCGGATCCCCCGGGGGACTACCTGTGCATTAGCCGGGGATGTCCCTGATATCCAGGAGTGGTTTTGTAACCATCACCACACGATTGCGGGAATTCTTGCAAAGAACCACTCGAAGCTGCCCGGGACCAGGACCGATGATCAGTGCTGGTGGGAATGGGCAGGACCCGCTACCTCGCGCCTCACAGACACACCGACCCTCCTCACCCGGGCAACCGGAACAGCTGGTGGACCTGAATGGATGACCGCGTCCCGTGGAGTATATCCCGGGACAGGGGTACTTGCAATCCCCTGCAACGATCCT
>CAIJED010000401.1 GCA_903819595.1 uncultured Methanomicrobiales archaeon
AATGATATGCTGGAAAAACGCGTAGTCCGCCCGCCCCTGTGGCGGCACACCGTACAGGTTACGGCCATACGGATCTGATGCAAATGCTTCACGGTTCCATTTTTTAATCGAATATGGTGGATTTGCCAGTACCACGTCAAACTGCTGAAGCTTATCATTCTTTAAAAAAGCCGGTTGTGCAAGGGTGTCACCACGGATGATCTGGAAATCATCGATACCGTGTAAGAAGAGATTCATCCTGGCAATCGAGGAGGTAATCAGGTTGATATCCTGACCGTAGAGCTTCAGGCTCCGGTACTCCTTCCCCTGTTCCTTCAGCTGCAATGCCGCTACGAGGAGCATACCCCCGGTCCCGCATGTCGGGTCATAAATCGATTCACCCTCCTTCGGATCGAGCATCATCGCCATGAGCTTGACCAGTGTTCGGTTCGTATAGAATTCCGCTGCCGTATGCCCGGAATCATCAGCGAACTTCTTGATCAGGTACTCGTAACCCTGACCAAGCTCATCCTGAGGAACATGGGCAACCGATAGTGTTTCTGAAGAAAAATGTTCAACCAGGTCACGAAGTGTTTCGTCAGAAAGACGGCTTTTATTCGTCCAGGGTGCGTCCCCGAAGATTCCGCTGAGTCTCTCCGGGTTTGCCATCTCAAGTTCCCGCATTGCATTCTGAATTGTAACGCCGACATCGGTTGTTGTTTCCCGAACATCTTTCCAATGTGCCCCTTTTGGAATTGTAAAACGATGGTATTCACTAAACGTTTCTCCGACACCAGGACCGTACTCCTGTTCAAGCTCGGCTGACTCTTCATCGTAGACATCACAAACCCGCTTGAAATACAGGAGCGGGAAGATAAACTGTTTATAATCACTCGAATCGATAAATCCCCGCAAAAGTACTGCAGCACCCCAAAAATAACGCTCCAGGTCCTGCTGGGAGATCGTCACAGGCATTAAAGCACCCCGGATTCGGCGAGCAGTTTTTTCAGGTGATTCTCTGCTACTTCAAATTCTTCCGCAGCCTTTTTCAAATCGGTAAGGGCTTCTGCAACGGTTGTTGTATCCTCTTCGATGACCGGCTCAACATAAAGGGAAATATTCAGATTATAGTCCTGCTGCCTAAGGTCATCGAGCGATGCAACACATGAAACCCCCGTTTCGGTACCATACGCCGTATACCAACTGTAGATTTTTTGAACATGTTCAGGAAGTAGTTCGTTCTGATTTTTTCCTTTCTTAAAAAGTCCGGATGCATCAATGAATAATACCCTGCCCTTATGACGCTCATCTTTCTGCAGCCTGAAAATACAGACACAGGCAGCAAGCGTAGTCCCATAAAACAGATTCGGTCCAAGCCCAATCACCGCTTCAAGTAAATCACTTTCGAGGAGTTTGGTCCGGATCTTTCCTTCCGCACCCTTCCGGAAGAGTGCTCCCTGCGGTAATACAATAGCCATTCGCCCCAGAGGCTTGGCCATTGAAGATATCATGTGCTGGATCCAGGCGTAATCCCCGTAACTCGCCGGAGGCATCCCGGCAAAATTCCGCCCGTACGGATCGTTCTCCCAGACTTCTTCACCCCATTTCTTCAGGGAAAAAGGTGGATTTGCAATGACACAATCGAATGTGCTGATTACATCTCCTTCAAAAAAAGCAGGGCGTCGCAGCGTATCTCCCCTGACAACAGTAAAATCTTCAAGACCG